>JACIZP010000147.1 GCA_014359355.1 Calditrichota bacterium
CCCGCCACGGCCGCAATCCGCAGGCCGCGCCGCTGCAGCACCGCGCCTCGCCAAGAAAGGTCACGTGCCGCAGCCACTATCCCCAAGAGCACAATCCAGAGGACCACGTAGGTGTAGCGCTCTTCGATCGCCCACCAGAGGAAAGTGTGAATGAAGAGGTAGCCAGCAAGAAACAGGGCAAGCAGCCAGCCAATGGGGTTCGTCTTTCGTCCGAGGCGTATCAGCCCGAAAAAGACCACCGCCAGTACCACCATTGCGCCCCCTACCGCAAGTCCTTGGGGCAGAGACACGCCCAGGAGAGTTTGGAGGCGGCGGCTAACAGGGAGAAGAAACTTGAAAGAAATGGCCACGCACGAGACCAGGTTGCCCAGGCCTGCTGGTTTGAGCCTCACCATCTCGCCCACGTACGGGTTGACCTCCTGCCGATGCACGAGGCTCAGGAGAAGCCACAGGGCCAATGGCAGTCCCGCGGCAACCGCGCGGAGCAGTGTCGGCACTACCTTTTTTCGCTGCCACAGGTCCTTGAGCACCAGCAGAGGCAGAAGGAGCGCCGCCTCGTAGCGCGTCATGCTGGCGACCGCAGCCGCCATGTAGGCCCATGCTGAGTCGTGCATGGCCAAATAGGCGGTGAAGGCGATGCCGACTGCCAGGGTCGCCTCAGCCAGCGGCTGCGTGGCAGAGGGCATGACCACCGGGCTGATGGCCACCCCAAACGCCACCAGCCAACCCGCATTTCCTACCAGCGCCGTGGCAATGCGAAAACTGAGGTAGACCAGGAGCAAGGTCAACACAAGGTTCACCAGTTCGCCGGCCAACAGTTCTGGCTCTGGGCCGGGCATGAGGAGCGATACCGTTCCCATGAGCAGGGGGTACACCGGCGCCCGCTTAAAGTTCTCCGGGAGATCCAGGCGCAGATAGGCCAGCGCATCCCGCCGGAAGGCAAAAAAGTCCGTGTTGGGCACCTCAAAACGATTGAAGTAGACGGTTATGTGCAACAGAGTCCCCAGCAGGAGAAGGAAAAGAAGAGCAAACCTTGCCCTCTCCAGCGGTGACCTTGGCTGAATGCTCTCACGAGCGTGAGCGCTCATCTCGAGGACTCTCGTCTTCCCACTTCCCTCCCAGCCCCTAAGCTGGCAAGAAACAAGTCAGCCAAGAGACGGGTCTGCGTCCTGATATTGAACTCCTTCTCCACAACGGCTCGCCCTGTCCGGCCCATCTCCTGCCGCTCAGCGGGCGACATCGCTGCCACGCGGCGCAGCGCCTGGGCCAGCCCCCGGACGTCCCCCGGCTCCACGAGGATGCCGGCGCCCTCTCGCACCAGCTCGGGCACACCATTCACGCGGGTGACCACCACAGGGAGCTGCATCGCCATGGCCTCCATCACGGAGACTGGGATTCCCTCCGAGTACGAGGGCAACACAAACACCGACGCCCGGGCGAGTTCCTCCACCACCTCCTGCTGCGGACGTGCGCCCAGAAAGTGAATTCTGTCCGCTATCCCGTACCCTGCCGCCTTTGTCTCTAACTCCGCCCGCTGCGGACCATCCCCCACAATCACGCATTCGTAATCAACATCGTCGCCCAGCAGGCGACACGCTTCCAGCAGGTCAGCAATGCCCTTGCGTGGCTGCAGGCGCGCCACGGTGAGAATGCGCAACCTCCCCCCTTGAGGCTGCACTTGAGGCCGAAACATGGCCAGGTCTATGCCACAGTGGAGCACCCGCAGCCTTTCCTGCGCCGCGGGCTCGCGGGCGACCAAGAAGCGCCTGTTGAATTCGGAGACCGTCAAGGCAAAGCGGCTGTGCCGGATCAAGAACGCTGCGAGGCGCGGGTTCGGGTTGAAGAAGATGTCGTGCCCGTGCAGCGTCAGGGAGTAGGAGATCCCGGCCACGCGCGCCGCCACGAACGCGAGCAAGCCGCCACTCTCGGCAAAGTGGGCGTGCACATGGCCCACCTGCTGCCGACGCAGTTCGCACCCTAAATGCAGCCCCTTGGTAAGACAATATGCGGCCTGCCCGGCAGCATAGAGCTTTGCCCGCACCGATCCCAGGCTACCGACCAGAATCGCGAGCTCGCGCACCAGACAGACAACCTTGTCAGGAAAGGCAACCAGTACACGGGCCATCTGCCAAAGAGCCCGCGGCGCGTACCATGCCGGCAAATACACCGCTGCCTTGCACAACTCGGCCACGTGTGGATGCAGCGCGCCCGCGTCGCCTTTCTTTACGGCAAAGAGGCTTGCCTGCAGACCGGGTCCGGCGTCGCGAAGGAAAAAGAGCTCGTGGATGATGAAGGTTTCGGAGAAGCGGGGGAACTTCCACAGCACATAGGCCACGCGCAAGGCCCTGTTCATCTGACCGCTGCCTTCACCCGATTGCTGAGTGTAGGCGGGGTCGAGGCTACTAATCTTGGTCCACACCACGTCCACCTTCGTGCCCGGCCGCCAAGCCTTGCACAAACCCCGCCGTGAAAAGCAGCAGCCCGAGAAAGATGAGGGGATAGAGCACCACAAAGCGCACAAAGTTCTTCGGGCTCCAGCGCAGCAAGCGGTACCCGATAGCCACCGTGCGCGCCAGCGGAATGAGCGGGACAAGAAGGGGAGTGCGCACCACAAACGAGTCACGCAGCGCTAACTTGCGCCGGGTGAGCGCGCTGCCGATCCCGAGCTGGAATTGGTTGCGCAAGTATCCGTCCAAAGAAGTGCGGTTGCGATGCGCCACGAGAATACCGGGCGCCAGGTAGACCTCCACCCCTTGCATGTTCATATACCGACTGAAGGCCGAGTCGCTCCCCTTGATCGCACTATCGAAGCCCCCAAAGCGGCGAAACAGATCCTTGCGGTAAGCAACATTGCAGGTCGGCAACAGCGCTACCCTTCGGCAGCCGCCACGATCTGCCTGGAAGTCATTGAATTCCAAGAGGAACTCAGCGCTGCCAATAGCGCTGTCGGGAGTGCCGTTTACTACGGCCCCGCCTACCACCATCATGCCAGCGGAATGCCCTTCGACGAGCCTCTGCACCCAATCAGGCGCCACCACACAGTCTGCGTCCGTGAAGGCCAAGACCTCTCCCCGCGCCTGTGCGATACCCACATTCCTGGCTGTCCCCGGAAAGGCTCGCTGCGGCAGGTGGATGACCTTCACCTGGGGAAAACGCCTCTGCACCTCAGGCGTGATGTCCTCGGGCGAGCTGTCTATCACGATGACTTCGTAGGGATGGGTGGTACGTTGCGCAGCCAGCGATTTTAGGCAGTCGAAAAGGTAGGGCCCGGGCTTGTAGCTGGGGACGATAACGCTCACCTTGCAACGGCGCTCAGAGCCGGAAATAGCTGGCGCCCCGCTCATGCCGCCCTCCGCAAGTAGAGAGCCAGCCGGTCACGGTAAAACTCCACGGTCCTGGCTACACCCTCGGCGAGACTGGTGCGCGGGGCCCATCCGGTGAGCCGCTGCAACTTTTCATAAGTTACCACGAAGCGCCTGATGTCAATCTTTTCCCGGCTAGGAGGAAAAGGCACGTGCACATAGCTGCCCTTGCCCACCGCGCGCAGTACCTCCCTCACCATGTCCAGAAACACCGTCTCCACCCCCGAACCGACGAAAAAGACCTCGCCATTCGTCTCGGAGCGCTGCGCGGCCAGAATGAACGCCTCGACGACGTCGTCGATGTACACATAGTCGCGGGTTTGGCTGCCGTCGCCGTACACCGTGATCGGCTCGTCGGTCATCGCCCGCTTGATGAACCAGTTCAAAATGCCGTAGTATCCGTGGTGCATCTGGCAGCGCGGCCCGTAGACGTTGTTCAGGCGCAAGGAGACCGCCGGAAACCCATAGACCTTGCCGAAAAGGAGCAGGTATTTTTCCGCCGCCAGTTTGTTGATCCCGTAGACGTCCGTCGGGTTGGTGGGATGCGCCTCGTCCACCGGCAGATAGAGCGGCTCACCGATCTGCCCCCGGCTTCCGGCATAGACGACCTTCACCGGACGCCCGGCCTCCGCACAGGCGCGCGCCAAGTTGAGGGTGCCATGGCAGTTGATGTCCACGTCCAGCGCCGGGTTCTCCATGGAGATCTCCCGGCCCACTTGCGCCGCCATGTGGAAGACTATCTCCGCCTCCCGCACGTGCGAGGCAAGCAGAGGATAGTCACGGACATCCCCTTTGACCACTGTCACGCGCTCGGCAATGCCGTCAATGTTCGCCCAATTCCAACCATAGGGATCCAGACACGCGTCGTAGATGGTCACTTTCGCCCCGAGGCCCACTAGGCGGTGCGCGATATTGCTCCCAATGAACCCGAGCCCCCCCGTGATGAGGACGCGCACGCCCTGCATGTTGTCAATTGTGCCGTTTGGCATCGAGCAGTTCTCTGGCAATAGTCTTCAGTTGTCTGCCCAGAAGCGCACAGGTGCAGTGACGCAGGAACACCTGCCGCCCTCCCTGGGCAATCCTCTCCCGTAGCTCGGCATCGTTCTTGAGGCGCAGAATCGCCTGGGCGAGCGACTGCGGATTGGCACGTTCACAGAGGAGCACACTTTCGCCGTTCACCAATAGCTCCTGGATTGGCGCATTACGCGAGGAGATGAGCGGCTTGCCTACGGCGATCGCCTCAATCACCTTGTTGGTTACCACGCGGGAGACCCGCTCATTGTCGCCGAAGATGCCCAGGCACACATCCGCGCGCGACATGTACTCGGCAAGCTCCTCGAAAGGCACGCAGTCGATGAAACGCACATTGGTCAGGCCAAGCTTTTCGGCCAGCCGCCTGTCCTCATCGTAGGTAATGCCCCGGCCGATGAGCTGGAACTCCACTCCTTGGTCCCGCAGCAGATGGGCTGCCTGCAGAATGTATTTCACGCCATGGAACGGCGCATACTCACCGTGGAAGTGCACTAAGAAGCCACCGTCTTCTCTTTGCACCGGACGTGGCCTGACCACCTCATCATCGGTGGCCAAGAACACCCGGCGGAACTTGCGGCGGGGCGTTTTGAACCGCCGCTCGCAACTCCGAATGTGGTCTTCGCTCTCCAGCACCACCAGATCCGCGAGGCGCATCGACAACCGGTCACTTAGGGCAAAAAGCCACGCACGCAGGCTCCCCGGTGGAGCTACCTGGCGGTCAAACACCATCGTGTCGTAAGTGGTGATGTACATGTCGTACAAAATCGGTGCCTTGGCGAAGAGCCTCACCCACGGCATCAGCAACTGGCCGTAAAAACCCACCAAGAGCACATCGTAGGGACGTCGATTCCGCACCAGGCGCCACAAGAGGCGTGGGTAGTGTCGGAAGGAGCGGTCAGGGGGAAAGCAGGGAATGACCTCCACGCCATTCATCTGCAGGGCCTTCATTACATTGCGCGTGCGGGAGTAACCCTGCTCTCTGCCAGCGATGTAGAGGACCCTCATTTTTCTGCCACCCTTCCCTGCAGCCCTTCCCGATAGCAATCCGCCGTCACTTCTTCCCGGAAACGGTCAGCTCTGTCTTCTTGATGCGATAGAGGGCCTCTTCAATCAGTCGCCTGTTGGCACCAATCAAGTCGGCCAGCAGCCCAATCATGAAGACCTGAAAGCCGACGATGATGAGAATGGCAGCCAGGATCAAGGACTGGATATGCCCGCTCCCCTTGCCGGCAAAAAGATAGAAGTACAAGAAGCGCAGGCCGATGAGCACGCCAACGCCGAACACTGCAGAGCCGATGTACAGGAACATGCGCAGCGGTTCGTACATGGTGTAGATGCGGAAAATGGTGCCCATGGACTTTCTTACATAGGCCCAGATGCTCTTGAACAGACGCGATTCGCGCAGCGTGCTATTGGTACGTACCGGCACATGCGCCAAGGCGATGTTCTTCTTCCCCGCCTGGATGATAGTCTCCAGCGTGTAGGTGAAGTTCGACACGACGTTGAGGCGCAGCGCAGCGTCTCGGCTCATTGCCCGGAATCCGCTGGTGGCATCCGGTATGCTGGTGCCCGAGACCTGCCGCACTACCCAACTACCAAGGAGCTGGAGCTTCTTCTTGACAAAAGGCACATGGGCAAGGCCATTGATCTGGCGGTCGCCAATGACCATCTCAGCCTTGCCTTCCAAAATCGGGCGGATCAGGGTTTCGATGTCGGCCGCGCAGTACTGGTTGTCCGCATCGGTGTTGACGATGATATCCGCACCCAGTTTCAGGCAGGCGTCAAGGCCAACCATGAACCCCTCGGCCAACCCCTTGTTCTTGGTCAGGCGCACGATATGGTTCACCCCGTGGGCGCGAGCCACCTCCACCGTACGGTCGGTGCTGCCGTCATCAATGACCAACACCTCTAACTCATCCACTCCCGGCACGCTCTTGGGCAGGGCCTGCAAGGTGACGGGCAAGGTGGCTTCCTCGTTGTAGCAGGGTATTTGGATGATCAGCTTCACGTGCGACTCTCCCGCCGCCTACTCGATGATCTCCGCAATGTTGTACTCCTTGACGTCCCGAGCATGGGTGAAAATAATCATCTCGCCGATAAGTCCGATGGAAATCATCTGCAGGCCGATGACCAAAAGGAGGGCACCCAGGAGCAGGAGTGGCCGGCCGGCTATTGGTCCGATGGCCAGTACGCGGTAGACGAAGAGGTAAAGCTCGATCGCCGCCCCTACGAAGGTGAGGATGCCACCGAGAAACCCCAAGAAGTGCAGCGGCTTCTTGGCGTAGTTGGTCAGAAAAAGCACGGTGACAATGTCCAGCAGCCTGCGCAAGTATTCCTTTGGATAAATCGACTTGCGAAAGCTCCCCGGAAGCTGGGCCACTTTCGCCTCGTCCACGCGGTAGCCGTAGCGGGCGGCCAACACCGGCAAGAAGTTGTGCATGTCCCCGTACAAAGGCAGCTCCCCAAGCACCTCCCTCCGGGCGGCGAACATGCCGCTGTTGATGTCGTGCAGGTTCAGTCCGGAAAGGCGGTTTACCAGGGCGTTGAACAACCGCGAGACGATGCGGTTAATGTGCGCATCCCGCCTTGGGTAACGCCAGGCCATCACCAGGTCTGCGCCCTCGGACACTCGTTCCAAGAGCCCGCGTACGCCGCGGGGATCGGTGAGCACGCGGCCAGCCATGAAGACAATGGTTTGCCCGCGGGCCAGCTTCAGGCCAGCGTCGAAGGCCGACCCTTCTCCGAAGGTAGAGCGCATGCGGACCACCTTCAGCTCGCGGTGCTCGTGAGCAAGTTGCTGCGCCTGGGCAAAGGTCGCATCGGCGCTGCCGTCGTCTACCAGCACAATTTCGTATGTCTGCCCCAGTCCCTTCAGCTCCGCCATCAATTGGGCGCACAGCCCCGGGAGCAGGGTGCCGTGATTGTGTAGGGCCACAATCACGGATATGGCGGGGGAGGCGGCCTCTCTTCTGGAAAGCGCTCCCGCGCGCACCGCAGGGGACGTCTTGTCAACTGCCACACTCATGCTCTGCCTCCGTCGGCAGACATCGGTTCCAAGTCAAAGAAGTAGTCTTCCCGGCGGGTGCCCGTCTCCACGATCAACTTCGCCACCAGTCCAAAGAACAGGAATTGGAAAGCCGAGACCAGAAGCAGGAAGAGCAAGGTGATGAGCACGTTGAGCACCCCAGGATCGTCGGTCACAAGACTTGCCAACACTATCGCAGCCACCAGCGTTCCCACTGCCGCTAAGCCGAAGAGCACACCGATGGTGCCGAAAAAGCGCAGGGGGTTGCGCACGTGGCGCATGAGCAGGTTCAAGGTGAGGAGGTCCAAAATCACACGGAAGGTGCGGCTCAGGTTGTACTTGGACTTGCCGTAACGCCGCGGATGATGGCGCACCACCAACTCCGCGATACGCGCGCCCTCCATTTTGCTCAGCGCTGGGATAAATCGGTGCATTTCCCCGTACAGATGGAGGCGCCGAATTATCTCCCCTCGATAGGCCTTCAACGCGCAGCCGGTGTCGTGCAGCGCCACGCCGGTGACTCGACACACCAGGCGGTTGGCAAGCATGGACGGGATGCGCCTGATGAAGAAGCCGTCCTGGCGCCGCTTCCGCCACCCGCTCACCACATCGTAGCCCTGGTCCAGAGTCGCCAACAAGCGGGGGATGTCGCGAGGATCGTTTTGCAAATCCCCGTCCATGGTCACGACCACTTCGCCCCGAGCGCGCGCAAAGCCGGCGGCAAGAGCAGGCGACTGCCCGAAGTTTGTCCGCAAGCGAATGACCACCACGTGCTCATGCTGTGCCTGGACTTCCCGCAGAGCTTCGGCGGTACCGTCCGTGCTGCCGTCGTCCACGAGAATGATTTCGTAAGTGAGCCTCTCGTTGCGCAATGTGTCCACCAGCGCTGCAACTAAGGGCCGGACATTGTCCACCTCGTTGAACAGCGGTACCACGACGGAGACCTGGGGTCTCGCCGCCGATGATTGCCTTGCGTGTTTCTCCGAACTGGTCATCGCCCTCAACACTCAGCCCTCAGGTCCTCCTCCGGCAGCCCCTTCTCCACAGGTCCAGGAGACCCACCAACGGACCAACGAGCAGTATCTCCCATGCCACAGCCTTGAGGTTATGCGCGCTCCACAGACTCGCAAAGAACTCTGCACGCGCCCCGGTGCGCCGCACGTCCAGAAAGACTGTGACCGGCGCTTGGAGGTACCCTCCCCACAGAGGCCAGAAGAGCGGCTGGCCAAAGGGGGCACGCGTGTCGGCGGTCAAAGCGTCCAGTAGCAAGTGTGACGTCAAAAGCGCGCCGTTGACTGCTGTGCACTTCCAGAACCCCAGGGCCCAGCATCTGTCCATAATCAGTGCCGCCGCGCAGGCAGCCAACGCGCAGAACCCAATGCTGTGGGTGACACCGTGATGGTAGAGATTGGCATCACCCGCAACCAGGCCCACAAGGAAATCGGCGTCTGGCAGGCTGGCAACGATCACCATTGCCGCCAGCACAGACAAACGCGCTCCACGAGGCGCCGGAGACGGCAGGCCGCGGTGGAGCGCGTAGGCCACGAGAGAATGAGCAACCGGACTCGGCATTGGCATTCACCTGGGTGCCGCGCTATGGGCTTGCGGTCACGCCAGTCACTCGCGCCGGCGGGGTGAGATCAGCGGTGCGCTCGCCAAGCCGCAGCAGCACCACGTACATGCTGGAAGCCCCGCTGCTGTTGCCATTGGGGCCGAGTCTCACCTGATCGCCTGTCTGGTACTCCCTTTTACTCTGCCAGATGCGAAAGTCGCTGTTGCCCACGTCGCTGACCTGCAGGATGTCGCCGGTGCGCACGAACCCATCCACCAACCACGCGGGCGGGCTGACGCGCGAATCGTGAACCACAAAGACCCGCGCGGGCTGCGTCACCACAAAGCTCACCGCGAGAGAGGCATCCGTCTTGTCAGCATTCCGCGTCTTGAGCCACAGGAGCCGCTCGTAGGCCTGCGGCACATCCACCACCCGATAGTCGCGGTCCACGTAGTACGTGTCCCCTTCGCGAACGTAGGCTAACCGGTACGCACTGGGCGTCAAGTTCGTCACCAGACCACCACTCTGTCCAGGAGTCACCTCGATGTACGTGATCTCCATACTGGTGGCACCGCGGTCGTCCGTCACATAGAGCCGCGGCTCATACCCCATCGCCTGTTCGTAGACGTGGACTGGGTTCGCCTCCCGCGAGGTCGAGCCATCCCCAAACTCCCAGTAGTACGAGACGATCTGCCCGTCCGCATCTGAAGACTGATCGCCGCGGAACCGCACGGTGAGTGGCGCCTCACCTGTGCGCGGCTCGGCGGTGATGCTGGCCACCGGTGGCTGATTGTTTGTGACCCTTCCCTCGCCGAGGATGCGATAATACAGCCCACCGCGCATGTCTTTCCATACCACAAACGCCCCGTTCTGCAGAGCGAGCGCGTCAACCTGCGCATGGCCCTCGCTGGCGCTGACGCTGATCGGCTGCGGAGCGCTCCAACCGGCACCAGGGGTGTAAACCGTGTAGAGGACCCGGTTTCCTGGCAGAAACTGCTCCCTATCCCCCTGAGCACTGACCACATAGATCCTACCGGCACCATCAACCGCGATCTCCGGCTGATGGTTACCACGGACCGCATCCCACTCCAAGGGAGTGCGAAGCATGTCCCACCGGCCGTCCTTTGGGTAAGTCACGCGCACCCAGCCGTCGTAGTAGGCCACGTGCGGAACACCGAGTGCGGATACGGTGATATCGATCCCCTCGCCCACCTTTTTGTCGCCGCGTTCAATGGCCGCTGGCACGCTCCAACTTCCTTTCTCCCACCGGGAGAGGAACAGGTCGTAGCTTGTGCCGCTGTAGTCGTCCCAGCGCCAGACAGCATAGATGCGTCCCTGCGCATCGCGGGCGGCAGCTGGATAGCAGTGGTTGCGGTCGCTGCCGTCGCCGTACAGCTTCTCCACTGGGCCAAAGGTTGCCGCTCCTGCCGCTTTCCGCCGCGCATGCACTTCGGCCAACTCCCCGGTCACGTAGCCCCGATAGATCACGAACACCGTCCCGTCGTTGGTGACGACGATGTTGTTGTCGCGGCCAGAGCCGAGGTCAAGTCGCTGGCTCCACTGCCTCCCCTGCCGGGTGCTGTAGTGAAGGCCGCCAGTGCCGTCGCCCCAGACCACGTGCGGATTGCCGAAGCCGTCTACATCCACGTCCGGTGCCTGACGAAGGCTCATGTCCGCACCGCCAGAGTTAGGGATGCGCTCGTCGGCGCTCCACCCGCCTTCGTCGTAGCACATATAGTGGACACCGTCAACGTTTGCGTAAACCAGGTGAATGCGGCCAAAGGCATCCATGGCTAACGCTGGATAGACACCATCTACGCCGATGGGGAAATCAGCCCCGGTGGCATCGCCGGCAATGAGGAGCTTATCGGCATGTTTAGTCTGGCCATCGTGCGAGACATCCAGACCCAGGCGGAAGCTCCCCTGCTTGGGGATCTGCACCGTCCCTGTCCGTCCGCCACCTAATGCCATAGGGGTTTGTGCCCCGACCTCCAGAAGCGACCAGCTATAGGCTGCCGGGTCGGTAATCAGAGCACCCGAAGGGTCGTAGGCCTCGCCCTCGTAAACAACCTGTTCGCCTGCCCTGACCAGTCCGCTCGTCGGCTGCACAATCTGCACGGTAATGGCCACGGAGGCCTGCGCGATGAAGCGAAAGATCCAACCGTCGCCGGGATCAGCGCTCGTCCCGCTTCCCTGCACACCAAAGTGAAAGGGCATGTACTGGATCCACTCGCTGTGCCAGAACCAGTAGTTGCCATTATCCCGCTCCTGCAAGGCCTCGGCCATAATCGTGGCCTTGGTGGCCTCGTCGTAGACACCGTTGTTCCCCCGGTTCAGTTGCTCATTGTTCACCTGGGGGATATTGCCTGACAGGTGCTGCTGCGGATGCCCATGGGTGAAGGCGACGTTCATGCCTGGGATGGCCAGAATGCCCTTATCGGAAATCGGGCTGATGCCGCACAAGCGCTCGGGATCGACCTCATGCACGATATCCACCAGAATCTTCGCCTTGGCAATGAGCGTCTCCGTCGACACCGCCGCCCGATCTGGGAAAACGTTCGGATATTGGTAGCCTGGGTGGCCAAACTCATTGGCGATGTCCAGGAAGACATGCCGGTATGGCTTGAGCCAGGCAGTTGCCTCGCGCACCGCGCGGTAGATGGCCTCGTCGCTGTCCCAATGGTCGCGATCCAGGCCCTCGGTGAGCGCAGCCTTCCGGCATTGACGCTGGTAGAAGTAGCCGACGTTCACCACCATGTCCAGCTCTTTAGTCCGCTCGAGAATACGTCGCAGGCGCTCCATGTACTCCGGCTTCAGCGACCCGTCGCTCTGGAAGGCGCTGTTGGAGTACCACCTGCCGATGCTGCCATCGCGCTCAAAACCTGGATGGCCACCCTGGAGGTTCACCCCCACCGTGTTCACCCCGTGCCGCTTGTATTCCGGAAGGGCCTCCAGGAACTGGGCGGTAGTCTGGTCATCCCACAGGGCGTTCACCGTGCGCACCCCCCACATGTCGAAGCGCTTGCCGTCCAGAAAGAACTTGCTCCCCTGGGTACTCAGCACCTCTCCTGCCCACCCGGGATGCCCCCAGCCCAAGAGGACAGCCTGACCAATGAGGCCAAGCACCCAGGCCATCCCGAAGCTCCCGCGCGCGCTCGCGTGCAGAGTTGTTTTCTCTTGTCTCATCGCTCATTCCTCCTCTGTCCTAAACGCTCCCCCTGCGCGGTGCAAATGACAAGACTCGTGCCCTGGGACATGAAGAGGCTGTAACAATCTATGTTCAAGAACCTGAGGATGTTGTGTCTCTGACGATGGCCGGTCCGAAGCTGCCTTTTACAGCTCCGTTTGCGGGAATTACGACTTGGTAATTGCAGGAGCTCCTCGCCGCAGGACGTACACGATACCCCCCATTGCCCCGTACAAGAGCATCATGCCAAAGCCGATCCAGGTGAAGGCGATCGTGGTCGAAGGGGGAACCGCAAATGGGGTGAGCAAGAACACAAAGGCATTTTCCCGGATGCCGATGCCGTTGATGGTGATCGGTAACATGGTCAAGATGGTGGCGATCGGCACGATCAGAAAAAAGTGGCCCAGCCCAACATTGATGCCCACCGCTTTGGCCACGAGGTAGTAGTGGAGCACCACATTTGCCTGCAGGAGGAGCGAGTAACCCATCCCCCTCGTCAATGCGCCGGTCTTGCCCCCGAAGGCACGGAAGGCACCCACTGCTCTGCTCACGAACCCACTCAGGCCCGCGCGCGGCTCTGCCGAAGCGGGGTCTTCCTGCGCCAGTGCGGGCGACTTGCGCCAGAAGATCCACGCCACCACGGCAACCATTGCCACAAGCCCGGCCAACACGCCCCAGCGCAGCCAGGGGAAACGGGCACTCCCTTCCGCCCGCACCAGCACTACTGCCGCGGCAAACACCACCAACGCCAGGACGCCCAATAGACGATCAACCACTACCGCGGCAATGGGCCCGCCCTTGCGGCCAGACATGCGCACCGTGTCGAAGGCGCGCACTGCATCGCCTCCTACAGTGCTGGGCAAGAAATTCCCGACGAAAATGGCCACGCAGTAAGACGCAAGCAGAGGGCGAAAAGGAAGGTGAAGACCCAAGGCCTTGAGCAGCATTTGCCAGCGCAGGGTGCTGATGAGATAGCCGACAAAGAGGAGTACAAAAGCAGCAGCTAAGAGGCCCGCCTCAGCCTGGCACATGGCCGCCCAGATTTCGTCCAAGTTCGCCCGCAGGAAAAGGAGCGCGATGAGACCGGCGCTCACAACGGCGCGGCCGATCGTCAAGAGGAGCGTGTGCGTCCGCCTGCCTTGGGGGCGCTCACCATAAGCTGGGCCGGGCGAGTTCAGGTCCGCCTCCTCACCACTTTCGCAGGCACGCCGCCGACGATGCTCATCTTGGGCACGTTGCGATACACTGCGGCGCCTGCGGCAACCACACTCCCAGTGCCGATGGTCACTCCGTCCAACACTACCACCTGTGCCCCGATCCACACGTTGTCTTCAACTACGATTCCCCCCTTTGAATAAGCTCCCTGCTGCATGATGGGAATGTCCAGGCGATCATACCGGTAGTTGCCGCCGCCAATGATGTAGCAGTAGGCAGCAATGGGACAGTCGCTGCCGATGACCACGCTGCTTTCTCCCACCGAATGGACGACGCAGGAGATCCCCAGCGAGGTGTTGTTGCCAATGCGAATGGCGCCATCCTTGCAACTCAGCACCGAGTAGCGCCCGATGATGACATTGTCGCCTAAGGTGATGCCTTCGTTGCCCTCGCCCTTTGCGTCCAGCACGACGTGGTCATCGATCACCACATTGTCCCCGAGCCGAATCTTTCTGCCATGGCGGATGGTCACGTGCTGGCCGAACACCGGGTTCTTGCCACACGCGCCCAACAGGAGAGGATAACACTTCTTGCGCAGCCAAAAACCGAGTGCACCCGGCAGCCAGCTGGTCAACATGACGACGAGTTCGTACTTGACGAGCTCCCAGAGACGCGTGCTCCCCACCGCCAGCATCTGATAGCGGCGGAGGGCAGACTGCGACTCGTCGGTAATGGCACGATGTAACTTTTGCGCTGCCATGGGGGCTGCTATCGTTTCACGGCGCGCAACAGCACCTCCGAGGTCACCAGCTTGCCATGGCGGAAGAGTCCTCGTTCCCGCACCACTTCAGCGATCTCGGCAAAGCCCGCCTCGCGCAGGAAGGCGACGATTTCGTGGGTGGCATAGTACCGCACGTGGTCAGAGCGGAAGGTGCGCTGCAGGAAGTCATAGACGGCAATGGGCCAGAAGGCCTCGCGACTTGTTTCCAAGAGCAGGAGCATCCCACCCTGTTTGAGCACCCGCCGCATCTCGCGCAGCGAGGCAACTGGCGCCGGGTAATGGTGGAAAGAGCTCGAGCAGATGACTGCATCGAACGAGGCGTCTTTGGCGGGAATGTGCTCAGAGTCCGCTTGTACGAAGGCAGCGCGCGTCGTCGGTCCGCGGCGGCGCACCGCTTCCTGGAGCATGGCGCGGGAGATATCCAGCCCGCACGCCCAGGCAGCAGGCTCCCTCTGGACTACGCTGCGCACCGCCCAGCCGGTACCGCACCCCACGTCGAGCACGCGCTGGCCGGGACTCGGGGCTATGGTCGCAATGATCAGCGCCTGAAAGTGGCGGAACCAGCGGCTCATCCGGCCAGCCTCGTAGTGGTCGGCCCAGTCGTCAAAGTGCTGGCTTGCCCGCTTCTTGAGCAGCTCAGCCTCAGGCATTGGCGCCGACCTCCGTTCCGCGCCACTGCTCATCCGCCACCTTCATGGCGTCCAGAGTTGCTTTCAGTCCCTCGCGAAACTCGTACTTTGGCGCAAAACCCAACACTTCGCGCGCCTTGGTGATGTCAAAGGCGTTGTTGGTGGTAAAGAATTCAAGACTGCGCCGTGAAAAAGGCGGTTCCCGATGCAGTGCCTTGCCGGCGCTCTCGGTGAGCAGGGCAAGGAGCTTCATGGGGAACAGAGGGAACCGCACCTTCGGCTCCGGCACCCCGAGGACTTCGCAGAATGCCGCTACCATCTCGGCCGTCGTCAGTGCCTGTTCGTCCGCAATGATCATCACTTGGCCCACTGCCTCACGACTTTGGGCGGCCAGTTCGAAAGCGTCCAACATGTCTTCGATGTAGACGGGATGGCGTAGATTCCGACACGGGCCGAACTTGATGAAGCGCCCCTTGCGCAGCATGCGAAACAGGCGCTCGGTGCGCCGGCAGCGCAGCCCATAGACCCAGGCCGGCCGCAACACTACCACTGGCAATCCATGCTCGGCCCAGAAGCGGAGGGCCGCACGCTCGCCCGCAAGTTTGGTCTCACCGTAGATCGACTGCGGCCGGCATTCCGTCTCCTCCGTGGCCGGGGGCCGCTCAATGTGCCCGTACACCCCCACGGTGCTGGTATGCACGAAACGCTCGACCCCCGCCTCCCTGCTCCACTCCAAGAACCGCAGCAAGCCGTGAACGTTCACGTCCCAGTACTCGCTGTCCGGCAAGTGGGTCTGCAAGTGGGCGCTAGCCAGATGAAAAACCACGCCGCAGCCGTCCAGGGCCTTGCGCATGAGACCTTCGTCGCGAAAGTCCCCTTGCACCCTCTCCACTGCACCGTCTCCGGCGGCAAACACGCGGGGTGGGAAATGGAGATCCACCGCCACCACGTGCACCCCTTGCTCAGCTAAACGTTCCACCAGATGGCTACCGATAAAGCCCCCTGCTCCTGTTACCATAGCCTTCATGCTTCCCTCGTCACTCCTGTCTTTTTGGTTTCACTGCGCGCACCGCCACTGCATAGTGGCCGCCCCAAAACAAGAGATGGTCCAGGCGGGAAATCAACCATAGCACAGGATACATAAGGCTGTATAGCTTGTAGGAAAGACCATGGCTCTTCAAAGCCTCCTGCGAAGTAGGGGCGATGACACCCTCCGGCGCCTCCGCCTTGTCTTTGTTCATGACCAAGACGTACATGGCGTTGATCATCAGCTCCAATGACTCCATGAAAAAGCGCGAGTAGCCCGCGTACCCCACGACTTCGAACCCTGCAGCACCGACCACCGAAGCCAGCTGCTCGCGGGTATAGCCTGGCCTGATATGCCCGTACTTGTCGGGAGTCATGCCGATCCAGTTCTTAATCTTGTTCGCCAACAGTCGGCCATCGCCATTGGGCACGGTGACAATGGCCGTCCCGCCAGGCTTGACCACACGGTAAAGCTCAGCAAGAAAGGGCCTTTCCTCATGCAGGTGCTCAAGGCAGTCGATAGACACTACCACGTCGAAGCTGTTATCCGGGAAGCAGAAGTGTTGCTCGTCCAGGTGAAGCACCCGCTCTCTGAGCAGGCCCATCATCACCGGCAGGTTGCGCCCCTCCAGGTCAGCCGACACCCACCAGCCGCCTTGCGCGCGGAAGTAGTAGTTCAAGGAGCCTGTGTTGTCGCCGCAGGTGACGTCCAGACAGCGCTTGCCCGCCAGCTCCGGCAACATGGCAATGAGCGTCCGCATCTTTGCCCGCTTCTTTAGCGAACGTCGAAACATCTGCAGTTGCCAGCTCTCGTTTCCCATCTCCCTCTCCTCGTTCACCAGAACCTCGGTTCGCCCCGCTCAGTCCTAAGGCCCGGGACCGCACCCGAGCTGTCCTTGGCAAAAGCAGCAACCTGCGTTACTATTACCCACGAAACCGCCCTTCTCCGGAAAGCCACTCCAGGTTCAGCGCACACTCCGTCGGCGGTCAAAGGCTCAGGGGAGAAAGTTGCAGTCGGCCCCTGCATGGTCGCGCGATCTGAGCCAAGAGCAGTCGCTCATCATCTTCACTTGGTGGCGAAGGCCATGATGTGCCACCCCGACCAGCGTATCAAGGGCTTGGGGATGAGCGAGAACGCCGGCACAAAGAGCCCGTTGTACAGCACCCCTTTGAGGCCGCCGTGAAGCCTGGTCTTCACTGGAAAGCGCTCGCACACCAGGCGCACGTCGCCAAAGCCGGTGAGCAGCTCGCGAAACTCTCCAGCCGAAAAGACGCGCAGCACCGGGGCATCCTCGTGCTCCAGTCCCACATGCATGACCTTGGACAGCAGCCGCAGCCAGGAATGGCGATTATAGACCATCATGATGGCTTCCCCTCCCGGCTTGAGCACACGGTGAATCTCACGAATCATCTTGCCGGGGTCGGCCGTGTACTGCAACACGCCGTGGGCATAGACGACGTCGAAACTGTTGTCCGCAAACTCCATCTCCTCGCCGTTCATGACGAGGAAGGTTCCGGACAGCCCGCGGAGCGCAAAGTTCTGTTTGGTCAAAGCGATGGACTGCTCGGCAAGGTCGATCCCGGTGACGATGGCGCCACCCTTGGCAAAGCGCACGAGGTCGATGCCTGCGCCACAGCCAACTTCCAACAGGGTCTTGCCTGCAAACCCACTAAAGTTCACGAGGCGGGGCAGGTAGCGCAGCTTATCAAAGCGATATTCGTCCAGGTCATCGAAGAAGCCGAGGGTGCCCACTTCGTGGCGCGCAATCTCGAGGTCGTGAATGTGACTGTTCCAGTAGCGGCGAATCTCTTCAAGAAGCTCCTTTGAGGCGGTCAGCGTCATCCATCCCTCCGCATGTAGAGGTCATGCCACTTCTGAAAGACCATCAATGCCCAGAGCTGGTGGCTGTGATTGGCGTGGCCGGCAAGATGTTCCTTGATCAGCGAAGCAACGTAGGTCGGGTTGAAGTACCCTTGGTGGCGCAACCGCTCCGGCGACAGCAGCTCGAACATCATGGGACGCAACTCGGCGCGGAGCCAGTTCTTGATGGGGATGCTGAATCCCTCTTTGCCCCGGGTGAGAATCTTTTCCGGCAGAATGCCCCGCATTGCCCGCTTGAGGATGTACTTGGTCTGACCGTTGCGCAGGCGGAGGTCACTCGGCATGCGGCCCACCAATTCCACCAGCCGGTAGTCAAGAAACGGCACCCTTGCCTCCAAGGAGACCGCCATGCTCATGCGGTCCACCTTGACGAGAATGTCGTCCGCCAAATAGGTCTTGATGTCCACGTACTGCTGCTGACTCAAGGGGTCGGCACTCCGCACCCTATCGAAGTACTTCTCGATAAAGTCGTAAGGATTTGTCCCGGCCAATGCCTCACGCAGCGGCGGCGCATAGAGTGCTTCCTTCTGGGACTGGGAAAGAAAAATCATCCACCGCACATGTTGCAGGTGGGCAGGCAAGGCCATCCCTTGCACGAAGCGGACCGTGCGGTTGATCAGCCCCTTTTTCTTCTCGGTAGGGCGCATGCGGGATGCCAAGGGCTCGATCAGGCCGCGGCGCACAAACTGCGGCAGCCGCGCGTAGGAGCGGGCTAGGCGGTCGGCAATGTAGGTGTCGTAGCCGGCCAGCAACTCGTCGCCACCGTCACCGGACAGGGCCACTGTGACATATTGCCGCGTCATCTTCGACACCATGTAAGTCGGGAAGATGGAAAAGTCGCCCAGCGGCTCATCCAGGTGGCTGACCAGCGTCTCGGTTAATGCCACCGCATTCGGCGTGAGGATTTCCTCGTGGTGCTCCGTGGCAAAGGCCTGCGCCACGGTGCGCGCGTAATCAAGCTCGTTGTAGGTCGACTCGGTGAAGCCGATGGAGAACGTCTTGACTGGCTGGTTCATGGCCCGGCTCATCATCGCCACTACCGAACTTGAGTCGAGTCCGCCGCTGAGAAACGCCCCCAGCGGCACATCGCTCATCAGCCGGATCTTCACCGCGTCGGCCAACAGGGCCACCAGCTCCTCGCCCCACTCCTGCTCTGACTTGTTTTCCCCCTGGTCGACGCCAAAGGCTACATCCCAATATTGGCGAAGGCGTATGTGCCCGTCTTCCAGCACGAGGGTGTGGCCCTGGGGTAGTTTTGCTACTCCGCGAAAAATGGAAAGCGGTGCAGGGATGTATTCAAAAGTGAGATAGGCATCCAGGGCTTTGAAATCCAACTCCCTGGGCACGTCCGGCGCTTGCAGCACAGATTTGAGCTCAGAGCCAAAGACCAGTCGCCGTCCGTCGAACGTGTAGTACAACGGCTTTATGCCTAAGCGGTCGCGTGCCAGCAACAACCGGCGCTTGCGGCGATCGTAGATGGCAAAGGCAAACATGCCGTTGAGGTACTCGGGGCAGCGCTCACCGTACTCTTCGTAGGCGTGCACGATCGCCTCGGTGTCGGCGCGCGTGCGAAAACGATGGCCTTTGCTCTCCAACTCCCTGCGCAGCGCGAGGTGGTTGTAGATTTCGCCGTTGAATACGATCCACACGCTGCCATCTTCGTTGCTGATCGGTTGCTTGCCGGTCACCAAGTCGATAATGCTCAGCCGGCGCATCCCCAGGCCCACACCCTCGTCGAGGTAGAAGCCGTCGTCGTCCGGCCCGCGATGCACGATCACCTCCGCCATGCGTCGCAGGGTCAACTGGTCTACTGCCTTTTCCGGATCAACGTGGTAGATGCCGCAAATCCCGCACATCAGGAGCCCTCACCTCTCCCACATCCCGGCCTTGCGCCAAGCAAAGGGCACGGGGCCGCCCACATGCCCCGTGCCCGCATCTTGGTCTGACCTGCCAGCTGCTGGGTCATCGTCCAACGGCGTAGTAGGCAAAACCTTTCTCGCGCATCTTGTCCGGTTCGTAGATATTCCGCAGGTCAATGACGACTGGCTTGCGTAACAGTTTCTTGAGCCGATCCAGGTCCAGACTGCGGAACTGGTTCCACTCCGTCATGAACACCAGGGCGTCGGCGTCCTTTGGCACCTCGTAGGTCTCTTTGCAGTAGCGCACTTCTTTGAGGATCTTCTTCGCCTCTTCCATGGCTGCCGGGTCGTACGCCTTGACGATCGCCCCTTCTTTGAGCAAAGCGTTGATGATGGTGATGGAGGGCGCCTCGCGCATATCGTCCGTGTTGGGCTTGAAGGAGAGGCCGAGCACGCCGATTACCTTCCCCTTGAGGTCGCCCACGGCCGTCTTGATCTTGTCGATCATGATCTGCCGCTGCCGCTCATTGACTTCGATGGTGGCCTTGACGATGCGCAAGTCGCAGCCGACCTGCTCGGCGACCTGGACCAGCGCGCGTGTGTCCTTAGGGAAGCAGGAGCCGCCAAAGCCGGGGCCGGGGTGCAAGAACTTGCGGCCGATGCGGTTGTCCAGGCCCATGCCCTTGGCCACGTGGTGCACATCAGCGCCCACGCGCTCGCAAACCAGTGCAATCTCGTTGATGAAGGAAATCTTGGTGGCCAGGAAAGCGTTAGAGGCATACTTGATGAGCTCAGCGCTGGCCAGGTTGGTGATGACAAAGGGCGTCTCGATCAGGTAGAGCGGGGAGTAGAGGTCTTTCATGATGGCGATGGCCTCGCTGTCTTCACCGCCGATCACGACGCGATCCGGTCGCATAAAGTCGTCGATGGCCGAGCCCTCACGCAGGAACTCGGGATTGGAGACCACGCTGAACTTCACCTTGTGGGTCTGGTGCTTCTCGATGAGCTCCTTTACCCACTTGCCCGCGCCGACGGGCACCGTGCTCTTGTTGACAATGACCTTGTAGTCGGTCATGTACTTGGCAATCTCCTTGGCCACCTCGCCCACATGCTGCAGGTCAGCAGAGCCGTCCTCTTTGGGCGGCGTGCCCACGGCGATGAAAATGACCAGTGAGCGCTCCGTCGCGGGCTTCAGGTCCGTGTCAAAGTGCAGACGGCCCTCGCGCACGTTCTTTGCCACCAAGTCCTCCAGCCCGGGCTCGTAGATGGGGATGATGCCCTTCTTCAGCTTTTCAATCTTGGTCTGGTCTTTGTCGACGCAGACCACGTCGTTGCCCAGCTCGGCCAGACAAGTCCCGGTCACCAAGCCCACGTAGCCGGTTCCCACCACACAGATGTTCATGCATGCCCTCCTTCCGGTGACAGTTCCTTCCTACCTCGCACCCTTCACGCTGCTCCGTAGCCAAACAGCACCACAAAGATCGTCTTGAGCAGAATCTTGATGTCCAACCAGAGGGACCAGTTGTCGATGTACTCCATGTCCATTTCCATCCAGCGCTCGAAGGAGATCTTGTTGCGCCCGCTGACCTGCCAGATGCAGGTGATGCCCGGCTTCAGCGACAGGCGACGGCGTTGCCATACCTGGTACATCTCGACCTCCACCGGCAGGGGCGGTCGTGGCCCCACGATGCTCATATCCCCTTTGAGCACGTTGAAAAACTGCGGCAGCTCATCGATGCTCGTCTTGCGCAAGATGCGCCCCACTGGAGTGACGCGGGGGTCCTTCTTGATCTTGAACACCGGGCCGTCCATTTCGTTCATCTTCTCTAACTCGCGCCGCTTCATCTCCGCGCCGACGATCATCGTGCGGAACTTGTACAGCGTGAACTTGCGGCCGTTCAGCCCACAGCGCGTCTGCTTGAAGAGCACTGGCCCCTTGGAGGTCAATTTGATGGCCAATGCAGTGATGGCCATGAGCGGGGCAAAAAGGATGATGAAGAAGATGGACAGCACAATGTCCATGGTTCGTTTGACGAATAGCTCCCACTGCTTTGCCCTGAAGGTCTCGAACTCTAACAGGGGAAAACCGCTAAAATCGGTTTGGCGGGTGCGCGCGATCTGCAGGTCGTAGAGGTCCAGGCTAATGGCAGTGGCGATCCCCTCCTTCTCGCACGCCAGAATTGCCTCGTCGATGCGGTGGAGCCACAGCCTGGGCACGACAAAGATCACGCGGTCGATCACCTTGCGATGGATGATGAAGGGGATATCCTGAATGCGGCCCAGCACGCGGTAACCCTCCACCTCCTTGCCGTACATGCCGTGCTCATCGTCGATGAGGCCCACGATGCGCAGTCCCCAGTTGGCGTGACTCTTCACCGCGCGGATGAATTCGCGCGCCCTCTTGCCGGTGCCGACAATCAGGAGGTTGACCTGATTGTAGCCGCGCATGTGGATGTAGTCGAGAAAGGCGATGAAAAGCCTTTTCTCCACCAGCAGAAGGATGGTCGCCGTAACGGTGAACACGGCGATGAAGAAACGGCTGGTGAGCTGGGCCTGCAGGGCGAACACCACGCTGCCGGCAGCGATGCCGGCGAGCAGGCTGCCCTGGATGATGGTGGAGGCCAACTGCCCGAACGTTTTTAGCCGGAACTCGGTGTACAGTCCCAACCACCCCAAGAGGATCACCCACAGCGGCGGAAAAATGAGCGGCATCCACGTGTTGTTGCGGGTAAAGACCACCAGGCCGCCCAACGTAGGCCCCCGGCTGTACGCCTTGACCGATAGGGCGATCAGCTGCCGCAGGAATTCGTCGAAGAAGTAAGCGACGGCAAAGGAGAGGAGGACCACCAGGAGATCCAGCACCCTCGCTACGCCCCGCAGGAATATTTCCTTTTCCTCTACCATGCGCCTCAGGTGCGGTTTGCCGTTTCCCGTTGAGCCCGGTACCACGCGACAAAGCGCTCGATTCCCTCCTCTATGGGCACCTTGGGTGCATAGCCGAGCTCCTCGCGCGCCCGGCTGATGTCAGCGTAGGTGATCGGTACATCGCCTGGCTGCTCCGGCAGGCGCTCCACTTTGGCCTCCTTCCCCAAGCAGCCACTGATAAGGGAGATGAGATAGCTGAGCTCCACCGTGCGCGACTCGCCGAGATTGTAGATGGCGTATCCCTGGCAACGATCGAGCGCGGCCACCACCCCGTCGATAATGTCGGTGATGAAAGTGTAATCGCGCCGCGTGCTCCCGTCGCCGAACATGGGCACCTTGTCGCCAGCATCGATGAGCCGGGTGAACTTGTGAATGGCCATGTCCGGCCGCTGCCTTGGCCCGTACACGGTGAAGAAGCGCAGGCAGGTCACCGATATGCCGAAGAGGTGATGATACGTGTAGCAGAGCAATTCGCCCGCCTTCTTGGTGGCCGCGTACGGCGAGACCGGGTGGTCAACGGGATCATCCTCAGCAAAAGGGACCTTCTTATTGGCCCCGTACACCGAGCTGGAAGAAGCGAAAAGGAATCTCTGCACCCCATGCCTCTTCGCCATCTCCAGGAGATTGTTGGTGCCGCGACAGTTCACCTCTTGATACAAGAGCGGCTCCCTAATGGACGGCCGTACCCCCGCCCGCGCTGCCAAGTGGATCACCGCGTCGAAGCGCTCGCCGGCAAAGAGCTGCTCGAGCAGGGGGTAGTCGAGAATGTCCCCCTCCACCAGCCGGAAGCCATCCCGCGACAGTAGGTCGCGGAGGTTGCCCCGCTTGACCTTCGGGTCATAGAAATCGTTAAAGTCGTCCAGACCGACTATGCGGTGGCCCTCATTCACCAATCGCTCGGCAAGATGAGAACCAATGAACCCGGCCGCTCCGGTCAACAGAATCTGCATCAGCCGACCCTCGTCTGTGTACACCAAAACCCGCGCACGCCACCGACCTTCACTTCCCTTGCCCCATGCGCGTCAGTAGTGGTAGTAACTGTAGGCCTGGTGGGAGCGGTACGATTCGACGCCGTTGAGAATAACCCCAAGCACGTTCACCGGGATGTTCTTAAGGGCCTCCAATCGCTCTTTTGCCACGTCTCTCCTGGTCTTGCCGGCCCGGATGACGATGGGCATGGCATCTACCTGCGTGCCCAGGACGATGGCGTCTGTGGCGGCATTCAGGGGCGGGCTATCGAAGATGACCACATCGAAGCGGCGGCGCACCTCCTCGATGAAGCGCCGCATCTGCAGCGACCCTAACAGCTCAGACGGGTTGGGGATGAGCGCGCCACAGCTGACCAGCGAAAGGTTGGGGATGTGCGTCTCCGAGACGATTTCCGACAAGGTAGCCGTGCCCGAAAGGTAATTGGTCAGCCCTGGCTCCTTCGGGCAGCCAAAGGTATTGTGCAGCACGCCTCGCCGCAAATCGCCATCGACCAGCAACGTGTTGCTCTTCTGTTGGGCGATGATAATCGCCAAATTTGCTGCAGTGAACGACTTGCCCTCATTGGGGGCAATGCTCGTGATGACAAGGGCGCGGATCTTTCCTGCCTGCTTGGAAAAGAGCAGATTGGTACGCAATGCCCGATAGGCCTCGCCGATCGGCGTGGGCGAATAGTCGTGCGTCACCAACAGCCTGTCCACCAATCGCGCCCTTTGCGAGTCGTCGTATTCGCTGAGGTCCCGAAAGTCCAGGACCGGCACCGCTCCCAGGACCTGGAGCCGCAAGTGGGCACGCACGTCCTCGGGCGTGCGAATAGTCTTATCCGCCAACTCCAGGATGGCGGCAAACAAACAGCCCAGGAGTAGGCCAAGGAGGCCTCCCAAGAGGAGAATCTTCTTGCGGCCCATGGAGATGGGTTTGCTTGGCACCGTTGCCCGATCTAAGAACCCTATCTTTTGCGCCTCCACTGACTGGGCAATGCGTTCTTCTTCCACAAGACGCACCAGCTCATTGTACAAGCGCGCGTCCGCGTCCGCCTGCCGCTGCAATTCTGCGAACTGGTCCATGATCACTGGCGCGACTGCCTTCTGCGAACGGAACTGAGCGATAGCCCGACCCACCTCTTGCTCCTGCTCGCTCAAACTGTTCAGGTAGCCGCGCGCGGCGGCGGCAATCGTCTGATATTCCCGGATTATCTTATCGTTCAACTCCCGATATTGCGGATGCGCATCGGTGAGGCCGCGCCCAACGACTGCGGTCTGCCACTGCCGTTCCAGGTCGCCAAGGCGCTGCATAGCCAACTGCACCTCCGGAACGGTGGCCAACCCTTCGGTCTGTGCCAAGGCCTGAATGACGAACCGGCCGGTCTGCTCCCGCCGCTCTGGCGAAAAGTCCGTGCCCAGCTCGTCGAGGAGCATGCGCAACGCCTTCTTGCGGTCGGTCAGCGCCCGCTGCTGAGCCTCCAGGCGGACAAGAGCCTCACTTTGCCCGACAATGCCCACCGCCTCCACAAAGGGGTAGCGCTGCTTGAACCTGCGCAGCTCCTCCGCGCTGGTCCGGTATTTCTCTTCCGCAGCGCGTTTCCGCCCTTCCAGCACGCTGAGGGTGCGCTGGCCGTCGCGCCGCTGCATATTTCTGGCTTCTTCGATATAGATTTCCGCCACGTAATTGACCATGTTCGCCGCGCGCACCGGGTCGGTATCCGTCATGATGAGAGCCACAACATCAGGCGGATTGCGGAAGATGGTCTTGACGCGGGATTGCAGGAAATTGGCGGCGCTCTGTACGCTCCGCACCCTAAAGGGAATGCTCATGGGCGGAGCATAGACCTCCGCCTGCAAACGGTAGGTGAAGCCGTTGACCGTGCGCGAGCTGTCGATGATCTGGCGGGCTGGCCCGCTCTCGATCACCCGGCTGCCCTGGGCCTCCACCTGCTTCAGGGTGTACCGTCCCTGCTCGTCGAACTCCAACACATACGAGCCCACAACCGGTTCTTGCTCAGTGCGGAATTCGGCAAAGACCTGCCCCGGAGCCTGACTGCGGAAAGGCCCTTGGAGCTCGACGATAAGCCCAAACTGGGCCGCGACGCGCTCAGCGAAGGAGCGCGTGCCCAGCTCCCAAACGTGCGCGCGGTCGAGTGCCGCTTCCTTGTTGCGCCCTTCATAGCCGCGCACCCAGATGCGGGCCATGGCGCTGTACACCGGAACCGTCTTGCTGGCGCGGTAGCCGGCAACGGCCAACGCGAGAAGCGTCACACCCAGCACGATCCACTTGCGTCGGATGATGCCGCGCAGCAAACGACCGAGGTTGAATTGGGCCCGTGGCGCCTCTTCCTCAAGCAGCAAACTCTCTATGTTGGGTAGACCCCCTTCTGAAGGCACACCCATATCAACCCCACCTCTTGATGGAGACGTAGAGCGAGATCAAAGAGACGATGAACTGAAAGTAGTACACAAAGTCGCGGAAGGTGAGGCGCGGCACGCGTGGCGCATAGATGACGTCACCACTCCTCACGCCAATCTCCGCTAAGGAGGAACCGCGCTCCCAGCTGGTCAACAGGCTCTTCTTTACTGTGCGGCCACCACGCCGCAGCTGCAAGCGCTGCAGGTCACACTCTGGCCCTGGCCCACCAGCCTGCTCGATGACACTCCACAGAGCATCCCGGGGGTCCACGCGATATGATCCCGGCTGCCGGAACTGCCCGAGGAGAGTTACCCTCACTAGCGGTGTCACCGTGATGATCGGGTCTCTGGTGTACGGGCGCAGCTTTTCGCGCAGCACCTCCACCAGCCCGTCCGGCGTCATCCCCACCACCTTGAGCTTGCCGAAGATGGGGAGAGTGATGTACCCCTCACCGTCAATCACATACTCATTGCTGAACTTGGTAGCAAAGGTCTGCAGTTCGGCCCGCTCCCAGCTCTCCCAAATGAGGATGCGCACCCCATCACCGTAGCCGAAGGGTGCAGCAGCACTACCTGCGGCCACTCCTTGCCCAAATGAAGCGGGCGCCCACCACAACAAAAAGGCCGCAGCCAACATGACTGGGCCGAGCATGCCTTGCAGTCCGCGCCACGAGCCTCTTGCTCGCACATCCTTGATCCGCTGTGTCACCATGAGCTTCACTCTTCACCGCGAGCGGTAGAATCGGTACCGCTTCTCCTTGGTATCCAAGTTGAGCCTCTTCAACAGTGCCCGCACCTTGAAGTAGTTCATGCGGGTGTAACCAAATCGAGGGGAGTTCAGAGCACGCATCACTCCCCAAGCCCCGTTGTTGGGGTTCTCGAGGACGATCTTCCGCACCTTCTCGGTGAGCGGTAGATCGATAGCCTCAGCGGGTCGGGCGTGGGACGCAGGCTCCACGATCCCCACCGGTGCCACCTGGGCCGTAGCCGGCGTAGCTCTGCTCGCTACTGGCTGCTGCAGGCGCACTGCTGGCTGCATGTCAAAGTCCACCGACGGCACCACCTGCCGGCGGGCGCTCTTGGACAGATCGTACCCGGCGCACACGTCAAAGTCATCGATGGCCTCCTCGAGGCTGTCGTAGGAGGCGAGGATGCGATTGAACTCCAGCATCTCGAACACCTCGCGCACCTCGGGGGTCATGTGCACAATCTTGAGATCGCCGCCACTCTCACGAATGCTGCGTATCTCGCCAACGAACACGCCCCAGCCCGCACTACTGATGTAGTTGACCGCACTCAGGTCGACCACGATCTGATAGTGCTCCTCTTGCAGAAGCCTGGTCACGGCCTTGTGCAGGTCCGGAGCAGTGGTGGCGTCCACGTACCCCTTGACGCGCAGCAGCGTGACCGTGCCCGCCGCGCCCACCTGTGATGTCCGAAGCTGAATACCCTCCATGAATGCCTTACGGTAAGGGTCGCAATGCGGTTACTGCCGGGCTATTCCCGCTCGCAACTATGGTGCCATGGAGCGTGCCCCGCGCCATGAGCACCCAGGTACGAGAAAACAAGGCGTTACTTTCTTCCGTGTCCAGTCTGCGGCCAATTCTTCCTGCGGGGATGTCGTTTGCGGAAACACGCTGTCGCAGCCTGTAACAGCCGACGCTATTTCCTTTTGCTCGCCTCCAGCTTGGCATACAGCCTGACGTACTTGGTGGCGGAGTTCTTCCAACTAAAGTTGCTGCGCATGGCGCTCTTCACCAGACGCAGCCAGGTCTTTTGATCCGCAAACACGGCAAGCGCTCTCTCCACCGCTTGCAGCATGGCGGCAGCGCTGTACTCGGTGAAGACAAAACCATTGCCCGTGCCCCGCCGGGGGTCAAAGTCGACAATCGTGTCTGCCAGCCCGCCGGTGGCCCGCACGATGGGGATCGTGCCGTAGACCAGACTGTACATCTGGTTCAGGCCACATGGTTCGTACCGGGAAGGCATGAGGAACATGTCAGCCCCAGCCTCAATCTGGTGCGCAAGGGTGTTGTCAAAGCGCAGGTTCACAGAAACCTTCTTCGGGTGCCGTTTGGCAAGCCCGGCAAAGAGTTTGTGGTATCTCGGATCGCCAGTTCCCAGCACGACAAGCTGCACGTCCATCTTCATCAGCGCCGGGAAGGCTTCTGCCACCAGATCGAATCCTTTCTGATCGGCAAGACGAGAGATCATGCCGATTACCGGCACCTCCGGGCGATAAGGCAAGCCAAGGCCTTCGACCAGCGCTTTCTTATTTTCGGCCTTGCCCGCAAGGTCGGTGGCAGAATAGGTCCTGGCAATCAGCGGATCGGTTTTGGGGTTCCACACCGTGTCGTCGATGCCATTGAGGATGCCATACAGCGCGTCACGCCGCGCACGCAGCTCCTCCTGCAGGCCGCACCCAATCTCGGGATCGGAAGTGATCTCCTCAGCATAACGCTCGCTCACCGTGGAAATGGCGTCGGCAAAAACAATGCCGGCCTTCATGAAACTCAACTTGCCGTAGAACTCAACGCCCCCCTGCCCACGGAAGAGCTCTGCCGGGAGGCCGGTGAGGCGAAACTTGGCCTTGGGAAAGATGCCTTGGTAGGCCAAGTTGTGGATGGTAAAGAGGGTCGAGGTCTTGGCAAAGAGGCGCTCATGGCTGTAGGTGGTCTTCAGCAGAACCGGAATGAGCCCGGTGTGCCAATCGTTGCAGTGAATCACATGCGGCTGCCAGTGGAGGAGCTTGACGGTCTCCAAGACACCCTTGCAGAAGAAAGTGAAGCGCTCTGCGTTATCAGGCCAGTCCTTGCCGGTCTTGGGGTCTGTGTAAAGGTCCTGCCGACCAAAGAGGGGCGGATAGTCCAGGAAGTAAACCTGCACTTTCGTGTCCGGGATGAAGGCCGACTTGACGCTGCCCACGAGTCTTTCGCCTCCCAGGTCTACGGGTATTTCGCGGAGGCGAATAACCTCGCGGAGCACATACTTGCGCTCGTTGATCGAGCCGTACTTGGGCATCATCACGCGGATGTCATGGCCGAGGTCTTGCAACGCTTTGGGCAGAGCAGCAGCCACATCGGCAAGTCCGCCCGTTTTGGCAAAGGGCGCAACTTCCGAGGCGACGTACAGTATCTTCAACGGCGATCTCATTGCGTCCTCACGCGTCAGTTGCATGCCCAGCGCACTCTTCCATACGGCAAGAATCGACCTTTGAAGATACGAAAATTCCGCGCCAAAATCAATGAGAAAAAAGCCCTTAGCCCATGGTCAGGAGATAGGCCTCTGTTGCCCCTTATCCCTCTTTTTCCAAGAGCGCCACTGCCTCGATGTGCCAGGTCTGCGGGAACATGTCTACCGGCGTCACCTCGCCCAGGCGATATCCGCCCTGGCACAACACTGCCAGATCGCGTGCCAAAGTCGAGGGGTTGCAGGAGACGTACACAATCCGCCGCGGCGCCACCTTGAGGAGCACTTCCAGCACCCGCGGGTGCACTCCGGCCCGCGGCGGGTCCACCACCACAACCTCCGGCCGGATATCGGGTGCCTCGGCAACCAACTTCTCCACAGAGGTGCGCACGTCGCCACTCACGAAATGGCAGTTGCCAATGCCGTTGCGCGCGCAATTGCCTCTTGCGTCCGCGACCGCCTCCTCGGCGAGCTCAAAGCCCCATACCTCACGCGCCCTCTCCGCCAGGAAGATGCTGATGGTCCCAGTGCCACAGTAGAGGTCAAACACCACCTCGTCGCCGCGCAGGCTGGCATATCGCAGCACCGTCTCGTACAGACGGAGGGCTTGCTCCGGGTTGGACTGGAAAAAGGAGGTGGCAGAAATTTGGAAGCGATAGCGCCCCAGTTGCTCCTCGATGGCGGGCTGTCCGGCCAGAACGAACTGCTGTTCCCCGTACGCTACGTTCGCCGGGGAGGTGGAGATGGTTGACACGACGCTGACAATGCCAGGGAATCGCTCTCTAAGTTCACTGGAAAGGGCCTTGAGCCCGGCTTCATCGAAGGCGGAGGTCACCATGTTGACCATCACCTGCCCGGTCTGCTTCCCCTCGCGAATGACCGCGTGCCGCCAGAACCCCTGGCGGCTTGCCGTCGAGTAGGCAGGAAGACCCGAGCGCCGCGCAAACTGCCGGATATGGGCCAAAATCTCGTTGCTCAGGGGCGAAAGCAGATGACAGTCGCCCACGTCCACGACTGCGTCGAAGCGCCCGCGAGGATGGAGACCAAGGTAAACTCCCGGTTGGCGGTTGCTTTCCTGGGCCAGGTGGGCAGCAGGTACCCAGGCGCGGTCGGAAAAGGCGAATTCCATCTTATTGCGATAGAAGAACTCCTGCGGACTGGCCAACGCCGGAACCACCGGCGGCGATGCGATGCCCCCTAGGCGCTCGAGGCAGTCAATCACATGCTGGCGCTTCACCTCGAGCTGGGCATCGTAGCGGAGGTGCTGCAACTGACACCCACCGCACTCCGGGAAGTGGCGACAAGGTGGCGTGGTTGCCAAAGGCGATTGCCGCACCACCTCGACGATGCGCGCCTCAGCATACGTCCGCTTCCGCCGCGTGATGCGCACCCGGACAAGCTGCTCTGGCAGGGCCCCCTCCACAAACACGACCAGATCGTCCACCCTTGCGACACCCTTGCCACCGAAGGCAAGGGAGAGAACCTCCACCTCTATTTCCGCGCCCTTTTCCAGGCTCATCCGCTGTCCGCTCATTGTGCCTCCCTCTCGCAAAAAGAAGAGCCGGCGGCGTGCCGAGCCGGCTCCGAGACTGTTCTTCTGCCCAGCACGAGGTCAGCGGACGACATACCCCACGAGGCGCCGCGCGCCCACGTAGTGCTGGCGATAGTACGCTTCGTCAAGTCCAGAGATAACCACCCCCCTGGTGGGGCTGGCATGGACAAAGAGCCCCTTCGCCACGTAGATGCCGACGTGGGTGACCTCGCCCACCCCAGCTGCCTCGAAAAAGACCAAGTCCGAGAAGCGCAGAGAGTCCCGCTCCACTGGCTCGCCGATGCGGTACATGGCCTCTGCCGAACGCGGCAGAGTCAACCCCCAGGCGCGACGGAACACGGCGTAGACAAAGCCAGAACAGTCGGTCCCTTCGGGCGAGGAGCCGCCCCACACGTACGGGGCATTGAGAAAGGCCTTGATCTCTTCTGCCAAGGCGACGATCTGCTCGTCGGTCAATCCGGTCCAGGTGCGCCGCCGCTGACGGGAAGGCATTGCTTGCCCCGGCTCACCCATAGACTCCGGGCCATGGTTACGGTCAACTGCAACGGCAGCATCAGCTGCCGGATACTCCCTACCAGGCCTTTCTCGCTCATTGCCTCCGCCTAAGGTGCGAGGCGTTGGTTCCATATAACTGCAGCCACCCAAGACCAGCAAAGCCATCCAGACGATTGACCGAAACCTCATCCTCCCTCCACTACCGGCAGCGTGAAGTGTGCATGGGGGAGCACCGCCATTTTCGCCCCAGACGGCAGTTCGGACAGGGCCTGTTCCACCGCCACCTGCACTGCGGGCTGCACGCGAACGCCCATGGCCGACCCGGCATCTGGCTCGAGCATCCCCACCACCGTCACCCTGATACGGCGCAGTAGCTCGCGCAAACCGAGGGCGGTAGTGCCAAAAGAACGATACTCCTTGCGCAGCTTGCTGGCCAGCTCGTGCGGCGTAACCGCGAAAAAGTCCAAGAAATACTCGCAGCCGAGACCTGCGCGGCACTCGGCGATCAAGAGGAGGTGGCCACCGTCGCTGACCAGCAGCGAAGCATTGCGCATGGCGCGGAAGGTCTTGACAAAGTCGTCGTCAAAGGGCGATCCCCCGCAGCTGGCAATGACCAATGGCACGCGTTCGGCCACACGCACTTTGTAGAAGCTGTCCGCCAGTTGGCGGGCCTTCTCCCAACTCGGGGCCAATGCGCCTGCGCACGCCTGCCGCACCCTGCCCTGCGCGTCCACAATCAAGTGCAGGGCAAAGTCCACCTGCACAAACTTCATCGAGTCCAGAATGTCCTGGTAAATGGGGTTGCCCGCCGCAACGCCCGGTGCGCAGGTGTCCGCCAGCCCTCCTCGCGTCACATCTATCCCCAATGCGTGGCACCTGAGCACAGTCTCCAAGCCGGCGCACCCAGGGTTCAGCAGCTTTGGCCCGCCCGCATAGCCTGTGAGCGGGTGGTGGCTGGTGCCTCCGGCCAGGAGCAGTCGCTCCGCCTTCACCACGTACTTGTGCAGCCATACCGGCGTGCCATTGACCGTTTCCCCAAGATGAACGAGCTCCGAGGCCTGGCGGCAGTCGTGGTCAATAGTGCGCACACGGCGGTAGATCTCCGGACCGACCACCTCCTGCCGCTCAGCGTCGGTCTGCGTCCCATGGCTCCCTGTGGCAAATAGGATGGTAATATCTCGATCGTGAATGCCCTTGCGGTTGAGGAGATCAATCAGCAAGGGGAGGAAGACACGCGCGCCGCAGCGCCGAGAGGCATCCGGGATGACGATCGTCGTCCGTTCTCCGCGCCGCACCAGCCGTTCCAGGGGAGGCGCGCCCAACGGTTTGCTCAGCGCAGCATTGATGATCTCCTCTTCGGCAACAGGCAAATCGTCCCCAATATCCACCACCGCCAGCACCCGCTCATCCGGGAGGTCTATTGTCAGGAATGAACGTCCATAGGCCAGTCTCAGCTGCATGACTCCTGCCAGGTTAGTCGCACCGGCCAATTAGGCCATAGAAAATAGCGGAAAAAATCCTCATTGTCAACCGGTTTTTGGCGTGCCCCATCGGCAGCAAAGGGCTTGCTTGTTTCGCGGTTTTTGCCTACTTTTGCACAGAGTCTCGGTGAGCCGGATGTGCGCCCGTCACGACCCAGGGTGAGGGACTTGTGATTGCACTTGTGGCGCTGGCTGCGCTGCTTGTCTACGCCGCCATGGGCGGTCGCCTGGTGCTTGGCTTGCGCGCGTTGCGTTCGGAGGTCCATGCCGGCCGTCCACGCGTGTCCGTGGTCTGTGCTGCCAGAAATGAGGCGCATAACCTCGACGAGTTGCTCTCCTGCCTCATTGCGCAGACCTACCCGCCGGAGCAGCTGGAGGTGGTGATAGCCGACGATCGCTCCAGTGACGGAACTGCGGCGCTTCTGGCCCGCTGGTGCGCCGCTCACCCGTACGTCAAAGCGGTGCGCGTGGAGGAGCTCCGACCAGGAATCGGCGCCAAGAAGAACGCCCTGGCCCGCGGCATTGCCGCTGCACGTGGCGAGCTCCTCTTGTTCACCGACGCGGACTGCCGACCTTCACCCCGCTGGGTCGAGGAGATGGTCGGGCATTTTGCCCCCGAGGTGGGTTTGGTTGCCGGCTTTGCCCCATTACTGGGCAAGGGCGTGCTGGCAGCCGTCGTGGCGGTGGACACGCTATCCTCGGCGCTCGTCGCTGCCGGAGGAATCGGCCTGGGCCGGCCCATGACCTGTACCGGGCGCAATCTTGCCATCCGCCGCCAGGCATTCGCCGAGGTCGAGGGCTACCAAAGGTTCATGCACGCCGTGTCTGGCGACGACGACCTGCTCCTTCACCAGGTGAGCCAACGGAGCAGCTGGCAAGTGCGCTATGCCATCTCACCGGCGACGTTCGTGCCCAGCGCGGCGCCCCGGACGCTCCGGCAACTGCTCGCCCAGCGCCGACGTCACCTTTCTGCAGGGCGCCACTACCCTGGAGCGGTGAAGGCAAGGTATGCGCTGTTTCACCTGTGCAATCTCTGCCTGTTCGTCGCCCCGGTTTGGGCGGCGCTGGCCGGCTCCTGGTTGCTGCTCTGCAGCCTTTTCCTCTGTGCAAAAGTCGCCGTGGACCTGGGGGCGCTCCGCGTAGCCGGGTGCACCTTTCGGCAGAGATTCTCGTGGTGGGCGTTTTGCTTATGGGAAATCTACTTTCTGCTGACAAATGTGCTTCTCGGGCCGCTGAGCTGGTTGGGAAGGATCCGTTGGCGGGAGTGACCGCTTCTGGCCAGAGCGCCTGGCCTGGGGCCGTAGAATCCCTGCTCCCGGACCCCGGGCACCCCAACTTTCTTCGCTGGCGCGCCTACCACAAGAGCGCGTCATGGCGGGGTGCCATGGTGCAGAGCATGCTTGGCCCGTTGCTGCCGCCACATGCGGTGGTCTTGGACATTGGCTGCGGCACCGGCGGCACCAGCATAGCCTTGGCAGCCAAAGGAGCCATGGTCCTCGCCGTGGAGGTGGATAGGGCACGCCTCGAGGCCACACGGGCGTTGGCGGGTGCCGCAGGCGTGCCAGTGCGGCTCGTGCTCGCGGACGGGTGCACTCTGCCGTGCGCCGACCAGTCGTGCCACGCCGTGGTGCTGCAGGATGTGCTCGAGCACGTGTCCGCGCCGGAGCGGCTGGTGCGCGAAGCAGCGCGTGCGCTCAAGCCGGGAGGCGTGGCCTTTGTGTCGACGCCCAATCGTTGGTCGCCGCTCAACGCCCTCTCGGATCCGCACTGGGGGTTACCTGGCGTGGCCATGCTGCCGCGCAAGGTGGTCGGGCGGTGCACGAAGGCGCGACGAGGAGCGGCGGCCCTTCCTGCACCGGCGTTGCTGTCCCTGCGTCGCCTGCGGTGGCTCATGCGGATGGCAGGACTGGACATGTCCTTTGCCAATCGAGATGCCGCCCGCTTCATCGCCGCCGAGCCGCGCGCTGCCCTCTGTGCGCCTTTTCACCTTCGCATCGCGGCGTGGGCGAAGAGGCGCGGGCTGCTCAAATTCCTCCCGGCCATGGTCAACGATCGCCTGGGCCTGTTCAACTGCTGGGTGAACCCCAACTGGTATATCCTGGCTAAGAAGAGATGAAGGAAGTCGTCCTCGGCAACCTCGTACGGGCACTGTCGCCGCGCCGCGTGCACAACGTGGCCCTGGCCATGGGTTCCTACCTGGCCTCGCTGGCCAGCCGCCGACCCGTGGTTTGGGCAGAGCCCGCCATCCTCATGGTGGAGCCGACCAACCGCTGCAACCTGCGCTGCCCGCAGTGCCACACCGGCTCCGGAAGAATCAGTCGTGCCTATGCCCGCTTGTCCACGCACCACTTTCGGGCCATAATCGACGACCTCGCTGACAGCCTCGTCTACCTGCTCCTCTTCAATCAGGGGGAGCCGTACCTTCACCCCGAGTTCCTGGACCTG
>JACIZP010000148.1 GCA_014359355.1 Calditrichota bacterium
TGCGCAAGGACACTGCCCGCAGTGAGGAAGACGCTCTGGAGACTATCTACCGCCAGCTGCGCGCCGGTGAGCCACCGGACCTGGAGGCGGCCCGCGGTTTGGTGGAGCGCCTCTTCTTCAACCCCAAGCGCTACGACTTGGGCAAGGTCGGCCGCTACCGTCTGAACAAGAAGCTCGGCTTGGACATCCCGCTGGATGTGACCGTCCTCACCAAAGACGACATTGTGGCCATCATCAAGTATTTGGTCGACCTGCGGGACGGCAAGCGCGAGGCTGATGACATCGACCATCTCGGCAATCGCCGGGTGCGGACGGTGGGCGAACAGCTGGCCCAGCAGATGAGTGTGGGCCTGTCGCGGATGGCGCGTACTATCAAGGAGCGCATGAACCTGCGGGAGAGCGAAAACCTCACGCCGCAGGACCTGGTCAACGCGCGCACGATCCTGTCGGTCATCAACACTTTCTTCGGCACCAGCCAGCTGTCCCAGTTCATGGACCAGACCAACCCACTGGCCGAGCTGACGCACAAGCGTCGCTTGTCGGCCCTGGGTCCAGGTGGTCTGACCAGGGAGCGCGCAGGCTTCGAGGTGCGCGACGTCCACTACACCCACTACGGGCGCCTCTGCCCCATCGAGACGCCCGAGGGGCCGAACATCGGATTGATCTCGTCACTGACCACCTACGGGCGCCTCAACGACCTGGGATTCATCGAGACGCCGTATCGCAAGGTCGTCAATGGGCGGGTGACCAACGAGATCGTCTACCTGGCCGCTGACGAAGAAGAGAACCAGATCGTGGCGCAGGCCAATGCGCCGTTAGACAAGGATGGCCGCTTTCTCCAGGAGCGCGTGAAGGCGCGTCTGCGCGGTGATTTTCCGGTGGTGCCGCCGGAGCAGGTGAGCTACATGGACGTCTCGCCCACCCAGACCGTGTCGGCGGCGGCGGCGCTCATCCCCTTCTTGGAGCATGACGACGCCAACCGCGCCCTAATGGGTTCCAACATGCAGCGCCAGGCCGTGCCTCTGCTTCGTCCGGAGCTGCCGCTTATCGGCACCGGTCTTGAGGCGAAAGTGGCGCGCGATTCGCGGGCGATCATCGTCTCCGACGTGGACGGCGTCGTGGAAGAGGTGGATGCCGACCACATCGTCATCCGCGTGGACCCGGCACACGACCCGCGGAGCGAGCGCGAGGAACTGCTGGATTTTGAGGACCGCACGCGCAGAGTGTACCGGCTGACCAAGTTCATGCGCACCAACCAGGACACCTGCATTAACCAGCGGCCTCTGGTGACGCAAGGGCAGCGCGTCACCAAGAACCAGGTGCTGGCCGACGGCTTTGCTACCGACCGCGGCGAACTGGCACTCGGTCGCAATGTGCTGGTGGCCTTCATGCCGTGGCGCGGCTACAACTTTGAGGACGCCATCATTGTGTCCGAGCGCGTTGTGCGCGAGGACATTTTCACGTCGTTGCACATTGAGGAATTCGACCTCCAGGTTCGTGACACGAAACGGGGCGAAGAAGAGCTGACCCGGGAAATCCCCAACGTCAGCGAAGAAGCGACCAAAGACCTGGATGAGAACGGCGTGGTGCGCGTCGGCGCCGAAGTCCAGGCTGGCGATATCCTGGTGGGAAAAGTGACGCCGAAAGGCGAGACCGACCCCACGCCGGAAGAGAAGCTGCTCAAGGCTATTTTCGGCGAGAAGGCCGGCGACGTCAAAGATGCTTCCCTCAAGGTTCCGCCCGGCGTGAAGGGGATTGTTATCAACACGCGCCTCTTCACCCGCAAGAAGAAGGACACCAAGAGCAAAAAGCAAGAGAAGAAGATGCTCGATGACCTGACGCTGTGGCGCCAGGAAGAAGAGCAGAAGGCCAAACGGCTGCGCGATCAGAAGCTCATTCGCGTGCTGGATGGGAAGACGGCGCAGGCAGTGCGCGACATCCAAACCGACAAGGCGTTGGTGAAAGCCAAAACGGTACTCCGCGCAGATGGCAATCTTGCCCGACTGGACTTTGACCGGGTCAACTTCCGGTTGGAAGTGACCGAGGATGCGGAGGCCAACCAGTTAGCGCTCGAGATCATCAGACGATATGAGCAGCGCCTCGGGGCTATTGAGCAGGAATATGAGCAGAACAAGCTGAAGTTGACCATGGGCGATGAGTTGCCCCCTGGCATTGTGCAGCTTGCCAAAGTCTACGTGGCCAAGAAGCGCAAGCTGTCGGTGGGTGACAAGATGGCCGGGCGGCATGGCAACAAGGGTGTGGTTTCCAAGATTGTGCCGGTGGAGGACATGCCGTTCCTGCCGGATGGCACGCCCGTGGACGTGGTGCTCAACCCGCTGGGCGTACCTTCGCGTATGAACCTTGGTCAGATCATGGAGTGTAATTTGGGCTGGGCAGCGGCCAAGCTGAACCAGCTTTATGCCTCGCCGGTATTTGACGGTGCTACCTATGAGGAAGTCGTGGAAGAGCTGAAGAAGGCGGGGCTTCCTCCCGACGGCAAGACGATCCTGTACGATGGACGTACCGGCGAGCCATTCGACCAACCGGTGACCGTCGGCTATTTGTACTTGATGAAGTTGTCGCACCTGGTAGAAGATAAGATTCACGCCCGTTCCATTGGGCCGTACTCGCTCATCACCCAGCAACCCCTGGGCGGGAAGGCACAGTTCGGTGGGCAGCGGTTCGGCGAAATGGAGGTCTGGGCGCTGGAGGCCTACGGTGCCGCGCACACGCTCCAGGAGATCCTCACCGTCAAGTCGGACGATGTGCGTGGGCGGTCCAAGGTGTATGAGGCCATTGTCAAGGGCGACAACTTACCCGAGCCCGGCTTGCCTGAGTCGTTCAACGTGCTCATTCGCGAGCTGCAGGGCCTTGGGCTCGATGTGGAGCTGATCGATGGCCGGATGCCCCAGTGGTCCGTGCGCCCAAAAAGGGGCTCACAGGGGCTAAGACCTACCGAGGGCAGCTCTGTGATTCACGGTTAGCGCATCTTGCGGAGGTGTAAAGTTTGGTGCTCACGACCAGACAAGATGCAATAGGCAGGGGGCCAACTACTGCCATCGCCATCGGTCTTGCTTCTCCGGACAAGATCCTGGAACGGTCTTACGGCGAGGTGACCAAGCCGGAGACGATTAACTACCGTTCCTTCAAGCCGGAGAAAGACGGCCTTTTCTGCGAAAAGATTTTCGGTCCGGTGCGGGATTGGGAGTGTCATTGCGGCAAGTACAAGCGCGTGCGCTACAAAGGGATCGTCTGCGACCGCTGTGGCGTGGAGGTCACCCAGAAGAGCGTGCGCCGCGAGCGCATGGGACACATCACCCTGGCCGTGCCGGTGGTGCACATTTGGTACTGGAAGTCTATCCCCTCGAAGATCGGCTACCTGCTGAACATGAGCAGCAAGGAGCTGGAGAAGATCATCTACTACGAGTCGTATGTGGTGATCCAGCCAGGGCGCAGCGGTTTGCGCGCCAAAGAGCTGATCTCCGAGGAAGAGTACCTGCGCATCATCAACGAGTACCCGGAGCTGGTCCAGACCGAGAACGAAGAGGACCGCTTCGTGGCAAAGATGGGCGGCGAGGCGATCCTGGACTTGCTCAAGCGGGTGGACATCCAGAAGCTCTCTGAGGAGCTCCGTCAGCAGGCGAAGACCGAGACTTCGGTACAACGCCGCATGGAGTGCCTGAAGCGACTCAAGGTCATCGAGGCGTTCCGGCGCAGCGGCCTCAATGGACGCGAAAACAAGCCAGAGTGGATGGTGATGACGGTGATTCCGGTCATCCCGCCGGAGCTGCGTCCGTTGGTGCCGTTGGAGGGTGGTCGCTTCGCCACCTCGGACCTCAACGACCTTTATCGGCGAGTGATCATTCGCAACAACCGCCTCAAGAAGTTGCTGGAGATCAAGGCGCCTGAAGTCATCCTCCGCAACGAGAAGCGCATGCTGCAGGAGGCGGTCGACTCGCTCTTTGACAATAGCCGCAAGGCTTCGGCCGTACGCGGTGACAGCAACCGCGCGCTCAAGTCGCTGTCCGACATGCTGCGCGGCAAGCAAGGCCGGTTCCGCCAGAACCTGTTGGGCAAGCGCATCGACTACTCGGGCCGCTCCGTCATCGTTGTTGGTCCGGAGCTGAAGCTGCACGAATGTGGACTGCCCAAGGAGATGGCGCTGGAGCTCTTCAAGCCGTTCATCATCCGCAAGCTCATCGAGCGGGGGATGGTGAAGACGGTCAAGAGCGCCAAGAAGGTGGTCGACCGGCGGGGCGCCGAAGTGTGGGCCATCCTGGAGGAGATTATCCAGGATCACCCGGTGATGCTCAACCGCGCCCCCACGCTGCATCGGCTGGGCATTCAGGCCTTTCAGCCGCTGCTCATCGAGGGCAAGGCCATCCAGATTCACCCCTTGGTCTGCGCGGCCTTCAACGCGGACTTTGACGGGGACCAGATGGCGGTGCACGTGCCGCTGTCCTACTACGCGCAGATCGAGGCCAAGCTCTTGATGCTGTCCAGTCACAGCATCTTATCGCCAGCCAGCGGCCGACCCTTGGCTATTCCCAGCCAGGACATCGTGCTGGGGATCTATTACCTGACCAAGGTGAAGCGCGGCGACAAGGGCGAAGGGATGCTCTTCTCCTCGCCGGACGAGGTGATCATCGCCCACAACAATGGGGTAGTTGGTCTCCATGCCCGCATCAAAGTGCGGCTGGATGGCCGGGTCATCGAGACGACTACTGGGCGGGTCATCTTCAACCAGTGCGTGCCGCGGGAACTCGGCTTCTACAACGAGCTCCTGACCAAGAAGCGCATCGAGCAGATCGTCTACGACTGCTACCGGCGTCTGGGGAGTGTGCGCACCACAGAGTTCCTGGACCAGTTGAAGGACATCGGCTTCCACTACGCCATGGTATCCGGGGCGACGGTGGGCATGACTGATGTGCTCATCCCGCCTGAGAAGCAGGCCATACTGCAGAGTGCTACTCAGGCCGTGGAAGCCATTCAGAAGCAGTACGAGCGGGGCGTGATCACTGACGGTGAGCGCTACAACCGGACCATCGACGTCTGGACGCACGCCACCAACGAAGTGACCGAGAAGATGTTCGAGGGGCTGCGGGACGACAAGGAAGGCTTCAATCCCATCTTCATGATGGCTGATTCCGGAGCCCGGGGCTCGCAGGACCAGATCCGCCAGCTGGCGGGCATGCGCGGACTGATGGCCAAACCCCAGAAGAAGATGATTGGCCAGATGGGCGAAATCATCGAAAACCCGATCACGGCCAACTTCCGCGAAGGTCTCTCCGTGCTGGAGTACTTTATCTCCACGCATGGCGCGCGCAAGGGTCTTGCTGACACAGCCCTGAAGACTGCTGATGCTGGCTACCTGACCAGGAGGCTGGTCGACGTCGCCAATGACGTGGTGGTGACCATGAAGGACTGTGGCACCATCCTCGGCGTGCGCACCGGAGCCCTCAAGGAGGGCGAGGAGGTCATTGAGCCGCTCATCGACCGGATTGTGGGCCGCGTTGCTGCGGAGGACGTCTATCACCCCGATACCAATGAGGTGATGGTGCAAGCTGGCCAGCTTATTGACGAAGAGTTGGGCCAAGCCATCGTCGACGCCGGCATTGAGGAGGTGAGCATCCGTTCGGTGCTCACCTGTGCTGCTCGACGCGGTGTGTGCGCCATGTGTTATGGCCGCAACCTGGCTACCGGCCGCATGGTGCAAGTCGGCGAAGCTGTTGGGGTGATGGCCGCACAGTCCATCGGCGAGCCTGGCACGCAGCTGACCCTGCGTACCTTCCACATCGGTGGCACGGCGTCGCGCATCGCTGCCCAGAGCAGCGTGGTCACCAAGCGGGCTGGCACACTGCAATACGAAAATGTGAGAGCCATCCCGCAGGAGGATGGATCGCAAATCTGCATTTCGCGCACTGGGCGGATCAACATTGTTGATGAGAACAACCGGGTGGTGGAAAAGTACACCGTTCCTTATGGCGCCACCATCCTGAAACAAGAGGGCCAGAGCATCGGCAAGGGTGAGGTGCTCTTCCAGTGGGATCCCTACAGCGCGAGCATCATCTCCACCCATAGCGGGACGGTGAGGTTCGAGGACATCAAGGAGAATGTCACCTACCGAGAAGAGCTGGATGAGACCACGGGCCTGAAGCAGAGCGTTATCATCGAGGCGCGCAACCGCAGTCTCAACCCGCAGGTCTTGGTGGTCGACGCAAAGGGCAAAGTTCTTGCTCGCCATCATATGCCGGTGCGGGCGTTCCTGCAGGTGCGCGAGGGACAGGAGATCAAAGCGGGGCAGGTGATCGCCAAGATCCCCCGGGAAATCGCCAAGACTCGCGACATCACCGGTGGACTCCCGCGGGTGGCCGAGCTGTTCGAGGCGCGGCGGCCGAAGGACCCAGCAGTGGTCAGTGAGATCGACGGCATCGTCAGCTTCGGTGAAATCCGCCGCGGCGTGCGGAGGATCGTGGTCACCTCCGAGGATGGTCACGACCAGCGCACGTACACCATCCCCTACGGCAAGCACGTCTTGGTACATGACGGCGACCGGGTGCGTGCGGGCGAAAAGCTGTCCGAAGGGGCCGTGGCACCCCATGACATCCTGGCGATCATGGGCGCCAATAAGGTGCAGGAATATCTGCTGAACGAAATCCAGGAGGTCTATCGCCTCCAGGGTGTGCGCATCAACGATAAGCACATCGAGATCATCGTGCGCCAGATGCTGCAAAAGGTGCGCATCGAGGATCCCGGGGACACCGACTATCTGGAAGGCGACCAGGTCGACCGCCTGTCCTTCATGGAAGAGAACGACCGCATGAAGGAGCAGATGGTCATCACGGCGCCAGGCGACTCAAACTGGCGAGTCGGGCAGAGGGTGAATGCTGCCGAGTTCAAAGAGGTGTGCGCAACGCTGGAGAAGGACGGAAAACGGGTGCCTGAGGCCCGTCCGGCAAAGCCCGCCACCTTCGAGCCCCTCCTATTGGGCATCACCAAGGCGTCGCTGTCCACCGACAGCTTTATTTCGGCTGCTTCGTTCCAGGAGACCACGCGGGTGCTGGCCGATGCCTCGGTGGAGGGAAAGATAGACCGCTTGCTTGGTCTGAAGGAAAACGTAGTGATGGGTAACCTCATCCCTGCTGGTACTGGCCTGGCCAAGTACCGCGACATTCGCGTGTTCGCGCCCAGCCAGGAAGAGGCTGAGCAGGTGTCGACCGAAGTCGCTGCGTCCAAGTAGCGCATTGGAACGGCGCGTTGTCAAGCAAAAAAGTAGTTGGATTTCGTAGGTTGTTTGTGTATATTTCGCGTTCGCAGAAGAGGAGGAAGCTTGCCGACGATTAATCAGCTTGTGCGCCATGGGAGGGCGCGCGTATTGACGAAAAGCAAGGCGCCAGCACTGACAGGGTCGCCGCAGAGGCGTGGCGTGTGCACCAGGGTGTACACCACTGCGCCCAAGAAGCCTAATTCTGCGCTGCGCAAAGTGGCCCGTGTGCGCCTGACCAACGGCTATGAAGTGACGGCCTATATCCCGGGGGAGGGCCACAATCTGCAAGAGCACTCTATCGTGCTCGTCAGAGGTGGCCGTGTGAAGGACCTCCCTGGTGTGCGGTACCACATCATCCGGGGGACGCTGGATACTGCGGGTGTCAACGATCGTGCCCAGGGGCGTTCCAAGTACGGGACGAAGAGGCCCAAGAAGTAGCAGGCAAGCAAGACGAAATCGTTCATACTCTGAGAGTGAGAGATGCCGAGGAGAAAACGGCCGGTCAAACGTGAGGTGCTCCCAGATCCGAAGTTCCAGTCGGTACTGGTCACCAAGTTCATCAACAGCATCATGAGGCGCGGCAAGAAGAGCTTGGCAGAGACGATTTTCTACCGCGCCATCGACATCATCGAGAAGAAGACCGGGCAGAATGGCCTTGAGGTTTTTGAGAAGGCGGTGGAAAACGTGAAACCGCTGTTGGAGGTCAAGTCACGACGCGTCGGCGGCGCCACCTACCAGGTTCCTGTGGAAGTGCGCCCGGAGCGCCGGCAAAGTTTGGCGATCCGCTGGATCATCAGCAACGCCCGTGCGCGGTCGGAAAAGACTATGGCCGAAAAACTGGCTGCCGAGCTGATCGCCGCCTCCAAGAACGAAGGCGCTTCCATCAAGAAGCGCGAGGACACGCACAAGATGGCGGAAGCCAACAAGGCATTTGCCCACTTCCGCTGGTAGTTTCGTGCCAGGCTCGGCCTGGCGAGACAGCAAGAACACGCGCTCCCTTTAGACAGGGAGTGCACAACCATGTGACAATCTCGAGCAGGACGCAGTAGCTAAACGAAACCACTGCAGTTTTGGCGTGCCGTCGTCCTCCGAGCTTGAGTGAGAGACCAGAACCGGTCTCTCCAGATTTGGCGGACTTTTTTAATGTCGACACGATACCCAATCGAAAAAATTCGCAACATCGGCATCATGGCGCACATCGATGCCGGGAAGACCACGACCACCGAGCGCATCCTGTTCTACACGGGCAAGGTGCACCGCATCGGCGAGGTGGATGATGGTGCTGCTACCATGGATTGGATGGAGCAGGAAAAGGAGCGAGGCATCACCATCACCGCCGCCTCCATCAGCTGCGAGTGGGACGGTCACCGCATCAACATCATCGACACGCCAGGCCATGTGGATTTCACCGTTGAGGTGGAACGCTCCCTGCGCGTGCTGGATGGCGCCGTTGCCTTGTTCTGTGCCGTGGGTGGCGTGGAGCCGCAGTCGGAGACGGTGTGGCGACAGGCGGACAAGTATCGCATCCCGCGCATCGCCTTCGTCAACAAGATGGATCGCATCGGCGCAGACTTTTTCAACACCGTCCGTATGATCCGCGAGCGGCTGGGCGCCAACCCTGTCCCCGTGCAAATTCCCATGGGGCAGGGCGACATGTTCACCGGCCTCATCGACCTCATTCGCATGAAGGCCGTCACCTACAGGGAAGATACGCTCGGCAGCCAATGGGAAGAGTTCGATATCCCCAAGGACCTGTTGGGTATTGCCAACGAGTATCGCACCAAACTCTTGGAAGCCATTTCGGACTATGATGATACCCTCTTGGAGAAGTACTTAGAGGGGAAAGAGATTGGGGAAGAAGAGATTATCAGCGTGGTGCGCAAAGCCACGCTCGATGTGAGCATCGTGCCTGTGCTTTGTGGTTCGGCTGCACGGAACAAGGGTATCCAGCGCCTGCTGGATGCGGTGGTGCGCTATCTGCCGTCGCCGGTGGACTTGCCACCCGTGCAGGGGGAGAATCCCTACATCGGCAAGACGGAGACGCGGCGCCCCTCCGAGGATGAGCCTTTTGCAGCCTTGGCCTTCAAGGTTATGTCCGACCCGTACGTGGGTCGCCTCACCTACTTCCGTGTCTATTCGGGGAAGATCCAGACGGGGGCGACGGTGCTGAACGCCAATCTTGGCAAGCGCGAGCGCTTGTCGCGCATCCTGCAGATGGCCGCCAACAAGCGCGAAGACCTGGAAGAGATTACCTGTGGCAACATTGCTGCTGCTGTAGGCTTGCGGCTGACCAAGACAGGCGAGACGCTGTGTGACCCTAAGAAGCCCATTGTGCTGGAGTCCATGCGCTTCCCGGAACCGGTGATCAGCATCGCCATTGAACCGAAGACCAAGGCCGATCAAGAGCGCTTGTCGATTTCGCTGGCGCGCTTGGCCGATGAGGACCCGACCTTTCAGGTGAAGGTGAATCAGGAGACGGGCCAAACCTTGATCTCCGGCATGGGTGAGCTGCACCTGGAGATCCTGACCGACCGCCTGCTGCGCGAGTTCAAGGTGGGGGCAAAGATCGGCAAGCCGCAGGTCAGCTATCGCGAAACGATCCGTCGCAAGGTGACCAGCGAAGGCAAATTCATTAAGCAGAGCGGTGGGCGGGGCCAGTACGGACACGTCGTGCTGGAGCTGGAGCCGAACGAGCCAGGCAAAGGGTTTGAGTTCGAGAGCAAGATCATCGGCGGGGTGATTCCTAAGCAGTTCATCAAGCCCATCGCCGATGGGGTCAAAGAGGCCATGGGCGAGGGTGTGCTCACCGGCAGCCCCATGGTGGATATCAAAGTGGCCCTGATCGATGGCTCCTATCACGAGGTGGACTCCTCGGATATTGCGTTCAAAATTGCGGCGTCAATGGCGTTCCGCGATGGCGCACGACGTGCCGACCCCATGCTCCTGGAGCCGCTCATGAAGCTGGAAGTGATCGTTCCCGAGGAGTACCTGGGTGACGTGGTGGGCGACCTGCGCATGCGGCGCGCCAAGATAAAGGCCATGGCGCCCCGCGCCGACGGCCAGGTCATCGATGCAGAGATACCGCTGAGCGAAACCTTCGGCTACGCAACGCAGCTACGTTCCATGACCCAGGGCCGGGCAATCTTTACCCTGCAGTTCCTGCGCTATGCCCCGGCCCCCGACGAGGTAGCCGAAAAACTTTTGGGCGAACATCGCTCCTATGCGATGGCCCGCTGAGCAACCGACTTGGCAATTTGCAAGAGCAATCAGGAGGAGATGAGCGATGGCGAAGCAGAAGTTTGAGCGGACGAAGCCGCACGTGAACATAGGGACGATAGGTCATGTGGATCATGGGAAGACGACGTTGACGGCGGCGATTACGCAGGTATTGA
>JACIZP010000149.1 GCA_014359355.1 Calditrichota bacterium
GAAGCACGCATGCGCGGAAAGTCGATCAAGTTGATCTACTTCTCCCTCGGGGGGTCAGAGGTGAAGGAGATCAACCTCGGATGGAGACACGCAGTGCTCCTGGGGGTTTCTGCTGTGGCGATGATAGGCGTGGTGGTGGTGGGTGTGTTGGCGGTGTTCACAGATTTTTTTCAGGACGCTCGCCTCAAAAGCCTGGCAAGCGCCAACATGGCGCTCAACATGCGCCTGGCCGACATGGGGGCCCAGATCGACCGCATCCAGTCCAAGATTGTGGAACTGGAGAGGAAGGACAACGATATGCGCATCTTTGTCGATCTGGATACCCTGGGCAGTGGCGTGAGGGCAGCGGGCGTCGGCGGGTTCACCAAGAGCATAGACTACCCTGAGCCTCCTGCCACCTCGCCGCTTGCGGCCAGCGAAAGCGCCAAGACGTTGCTCGACGAGCTTGAGCGGCGCCTGCAGCTCTTGAAAACGAGCCGCGAGCAAATCGAAGCAAAGTGGCAGAGCAAGCAAGATCTTTACAACCACACCCCTTCCATTCCGCCTGTGGAAAACTACCGCATCACCGACACCTTTGGCATGCGTCGGCACCCCTTCACCGGCCGTTGGACGATGCACGAGGGCATAGACCTTGCCTCCCACCGAGGCGAACCGGTCTACGCCACTGCTGATGGGGTGGTTGTTTCCGCGGTGGACAGGTTCAGACCCAACAATGGCTATGGGAAGGAGGTCGTGATTGACCACGGCTATGGCAAACAGACGCGGTATGCACACCTTTCCAAGGTCCTGGTAAGGGAAGGGCAACGTGTTTCCCGTTGGGATGTCATCGGTCTCCTCGGGGACACCGGTCAGGCCACTGGGCCCCATGTGCACTATGAGGTCCTGGTGGAGGGAAAGCCGGTCAATCCGAAGGACTTTATCCTAGAATAGACGCGCGCAGTCCCGGTGTCACAGAAGAGCACAAGGCCCACCGCTCCGCGTGGGCCTTTTTTTCTACCCAATCGCGCCACGCCTGGACGGTGGAGACCCAAGCAGCGTGTGCGCTCCCCACGCCTTAGGCAGGAGCCGCTGCCAAACCGGCCCGCTCTGAATAGACGGCGCGCGCAACCCTTTGCAAAGCTCGGCGCATTTTCCGTCTGCCTGGCGGCAGCGGCGCTCCTCTGGGCCCCGCAAGCCTTGCTTGGCGAGGACCCCAAAGCACCACGGCCTCCCGACCAGCTCGTGCTCCGTGGCATCGAGCTCACCGTCAACCACCACTACGACGAAGCCCACAGCTGCTTTGACTCCTTGGCCAATTCCTTGCCCGACCACCCGGCCGGCCCTTTTTTCAAGGCAGCAGTGCTCCATTCAAGGATGCTGGACTATGAATCGGATCAGGCTGCTGGAGAGTTCGCCCGTTTTGTGGAGGAGGCCATCGCTTCTGCGAGCCATTGCCTTGCCCAAAACCCTTCCGATGCGTGGTGCCTCTTCTACCGCGGCGCTGCCTATGGCTATCGGGCGTTCCACGCCGCGCGCCAGGGACGATACCTCGCGGCCTTTCACGATGGGCAACTTGCCCTGCGGGACCTGGAATCGGCAGTGGCGCTCGACTCGTCGCTGGCCGATGCTTATCTCGGCATCGGCAGCTACAAGTACTGGCGTGGCAAGCTCCTCCGCTACTTGAGCTGGCTTCCCTTTGTGCCCGACGAGCGTGAGGAGGGAATTCGCCTCATCCGCCTGGCCATCGCCAGGGGACGGTACTCGTACCTGACCGGCCTCAACGATTTGGCGTGGGTCCTCATCGATGCGGGCAAGTATGATGAGGCAGCGGAAACAGCGCGGAAGGGATTGGCGTCCTGCCCAGAGAGTCGCTTCTTCTTGTGGCCGCTTGCCGAGGCCTGTTTCGCCAAGCAGAACTACCCTGCAGCGGTCCACTGGTACGAACGCCTCTTAGAGTCCGTGCTCCGGGCTCCGGAGAACAATCACCACAACGAAATCATATGCCGCCTGAAGTTGGCCCACGCCTACTGTGCGTTAGGGGAGACGGACAAGGCGCGGATGCACGCCACCGCCATCCTTAGCCTGAAGTTGGAGAAGGATATCGCACAGCGGGCGAACAAAAAGCAGGCCATGGCTCGGGCGATACTCGAACGCTGCGTCCCCCCCGCAGATGCCCCCTGACATTGCATAGATCCAGCCCCAGCCACTAGAAGCTGTAGCGTATGCCCACCTGGTTGACTGGTTTGCCTACAAAGGTGCCGTGGATGCGTTGGTAGTTAACCGCTACCTTTCCGAGCACGTATTTCAGCACTCCCGCTTCCAGATAGTAGTCGGTGGCGTAGCCCGGATTGAGATGCCGATTGAAATCCGCGGTGAACTCCACCTGGAACCACCACTTGAGCTTGACCTGGTTAATGGAGACGATCTGCAGGGTGTTCCCAGCGCCTGCTCCAGAATCGAGCACGTTCTTGTAGAGCGAGACATCGTTCACGAGTGGGCGAAACCCCAATGCCCTCTCCCCTGCCCCAGCCAATCGCACAAGAAGAAAAAGCAGAAGACCGCACGTCAACAGGCGCATGTTGAGCTCCTCGCAAGATATGTCTGAAGCCAAGGGTGGAGCAGAGACGGCCGGAGGGAGAGCGCTCAGACGCCGGCCACTACGGCACCACCGTGCACTTTGTAGGCAAAAGCCATGCGCGGCGTATTGAACGCCCAGCCGAGCTGCCCTCGCGAATTGATGGCGATGGCACCCCCCAATCCTTGGACCTTCCTGGCGAGAATGGCAATCCCTTCGGCTACTGCCTGCTTGCTGTCGAAGCCTGCTCCCATGAGATCGCAAATGGTCTTGGCCAGGACGACGCGCATGATCGCCTCGCCCCAGCCACTGGCCGAAACTGCCCCGGTGGCGTCATCGGCGTAGGTGCCACAGCCGATGAGGGCCGAGTCGCCTACCCTGCCGGGCAGTTTGAGCGGTGTGCCGCCGGTGGAGGTGGCTGCTGCCAGATGGCCGTGCCAGTCGATGGCGACCGCCCCGACCGTCCCACGCGGGCGGCTTTCGAAGAAATCCCGGGTCGAGAGCGATCCCTTGGTGCGGAGGCGCCGATAGCGCTCCCTTTCGCGTGCCACAACCAGCTCCTCTGGCGAACAGAGGGCCATCCCCTGGTTGGCGGCAAAGCGCCACGCACTTTCACCTACCAAGAGCACATGTTCGCTGTGTTCCATGACCGCCCGCGCGAGCGTGATAGGGTTGCGCAAGAAGCGGACCGCGGCCACCGCCCCCGCCCGCAAGGTCGCCCCGTCCATGAGCATGGCGTCTAACTCCACCTCGCCAGCAGCATTGAGCGCCGCCCCATAACCCGCATCAAAGGTAGGATCATCTTCCATGACCGCCACTGCCGCCTGCACTGCATCCAAGGCGCTGCCCCCGCCATCGAGCACCGACCATCCCGCGGCAACGGCCTTGCGACACCCCTCACGGTGCGCCTCAACTGCATCGTCGGGGATGTCCCATGCACCTCCATGTACAATGATCGCCGGTTTCACCTCTGGCTCCTCGTACCTGCAACCATCGCCGGCTCTGCTGACAGGCGCCAACCACCCCCTTGGCCGCCGGAGACCCCAGCGGTGAGCGTCGCCGAGGGCATTCTCCCGGACCCAAGGCGGCGCCTACGTGACCTACCTCAGGAGAGCACCGTGAGCCGGCAGAGTTCAGCCTATTTCACCCCCTCGTTCCAGGACCCACCTTGAACACCAGCGTAGCCACCATTTCGATAACCAGGGCATATACAGCGCCCAGCACCACGATCGCAAAAGCTATGCCTATGCCCATCTGCGGCGCCTCAACAAAGAAAGCTGCCAGGGGCAGGCTAAAGATCACCCCCAGCACCAGGGCGTGCAGCCACCACCGCAACTGCAGCCTGCTGATGCCCAAGCCGAAGCCCATCACCGTCCTGCCGAGGATGACGGCAAACGCTGTGGACGTACTCACCAATGGGTCCTTGGCACTAATCAGGCCCCAACAGACCACGCCAAACACCAAACCCAACAGCGTGCACAGGACAAGGCGCTTGTTCACGCTTCCTCCTTTCCATTCGCTTGCCACCTCTTAAGATTTTTCTGGAAAGAGCTTGGCCAGGCTCTCCCTGCTTGGTGGTGGGGTCAACAGGCTCACCACCACCAGACCAAGGAAAGAGGCCAGAAACGCCGGATAGATACTGGGGATGCCCCAGGGGTCCCCCCCCTTGAGCACCGACGGAAAGGCGTAGGGAACAACGACCTCAAGGACCAGCGCGACCACTGCCCCGGCCACGATGGAGGTCACCCCGCCCGCCTTGGTGGCGCGTTTCCACGCCAGCGCCGCGATCAGGGCCGGCGTGATGGCCACGCCGTACATGGTGTACGCGAAGTAGGAATACTTGAGCACCGAAATCGGCAGATGAAGAACTGTGGGAACGAAGATCATCAAAAACGCGCACAAGCCCAGAATGACAATGAAGGTCTTTTGCAGAGCCACCATGCGTTTTTGCTCTGCGTGCGGGTTGAGAAAACGCTGGTAGATATCGCGCATGATGCTGGTGGTCGGCGAGAGCAGGTAGTTCATGCCGGTGGAGATGACCACGGCGCATGCTGCAGCCAGAAGGAGAAGCCCCACGGGTGCTGGCACCATGTGGCGGGCAGCCTGCAGCACCACAGAAGCAGGATCAATCCCTTTGTCCCAGAAATAGGCCGCGCCGTAGATGGCGATCACCACTACGACGGTCTCCACCACAATCGTGCCCAGGATCCAGAAGACGACAGCTTTGCGCGCCTCCCTTGCGCTACCTGCACTGTAGAACTTCTGGTACATGCTCTGCACCCCGAGCAGGAGGAGCATGGTGGCAAGGCAATAGCTGAGCGCCTTCAGGACAGGGTACTCGCCAAAGTCAGGAGAAAAGGCCGCCATGTGCCCTGGAGGTAGCGTCTGGGCGGCGGCTTTCCATCCTCCGGCTGCGGCCACGGTAAAAGGCGTCGCCACGCAGCAGGCCAGCACAATGATGATGCCATTGGGCAGGTCGGTGTGAGCCACGGCCACCATGCCGCCCAGGGCGACAAAGAGAATCACGAAACCGGCGGCCAACGCCTGCCCCACCTCGACACTCACTCTCCCGTCGGTGACCACGTTGAGAATGTAGCCACCCGCTCGAAACTGATAGGAGACGATAGTCGTGAAGGCGATGATGAGGGCAATGGCGCCAAACAGGCGCGCAAACTTGCCATAACGCTCCTCCAAGATATCACCTACCGTGTACTGCCCGAAGGTGCGGATCTTGCCGGCGAGGAAGTAGATGATGGCAATACCGACCCACGCTCCTGCAGGCAACCAGAGCGAGCTCCATCCCGCTTTGTACGCATACTCAGCACCGGCGATGAAGGTACCGGAGCCGATCCAGGTACACACCAGGGTAAAGACCATCTTCGTGGTGTTCAGGCTGCGCCCGGCCACCATCATGTCGTCCTGCGTCTTGACGCGCCCTGCCCGGTAGAAGTTGAGCACAGTCAGCACCAGCAGATAGCCCAAGATCACGTAGAGATACCAGACCATGCCATGCCCTCCAGTTGCGTTACCTTCCTCTGTTCCTCGCCAGGACACCCCCAGACATTGCGCACCGGTCGCTCAGCGGATGAGCACCATCTTGCGCGATTCCACCCCCTCTTCGCCTACCAGCCGATAGAGATAGACTCCAGCGGCCAACGTCGCTCCGTCGAACCGCACACGATGGTGCCCTGCGCTCAGTCTCTGGTCCAACACGGTGCAAACCTGCGCGCCAAGTGGGTTGAACACATCCAGCCGCACTCTGCCCTCGCGCGGCAGTTCAAAACAGATCTCCGTGACCGGATTGAAAGGGTTCGGGTAGTTTTGGTGGAGGCGGAAGGTCTTGGGCAACGCCCCTTCTCGCGGATCCTCCACGGCGGTCTGCAGGTAGTGGGCAGTAAAGTCGTCGAAGTAGAGAACGCCGGCGTCTTTGCGACTGTCATCGGTCTCCGCCAAGTAGATACGCTTCCAGGTAATTGGAAAAGTGAGAACCGCTGCGGGGTTACTCCAGTGCACAATCACGCTGTCCATGGACACGCGCAAGTAGCGCCAGGTGCCCGACCAATCGACGCCAGGAGATGCCGGGGTAAAGTTCACCAGGAACTTTTCGCCGTCCGCGTCGGCGAACTCACCCCGCAGCCAGTGGCCCTTACCATCGCCATACACGTGCACCCCCACTGCGGTAGGCGTTCCCGAAAGCGGAATCGAACACTCCATGTACAGGGCGCTCGTGCCCCCAGTGGCCAGGGAGTAGGTGAGTTTTCCAGATGTAGGCGGCGAGAAAACGACGGCGCTATCAAGCGTCAGACTGCAGGCCTGCAGGTTGACCCTCGTGCCGGTCAGACTCCAGCGCGCGAGCGAGCTAAAGTCGTCCACCACCACGTCGGTGGGAAGGCCAACGTAGACGGCTGCAGTGCCCACCACACTGCCATATGCAGCCCTAATCTCGCCCTCCCCTGGTTTTACCGCAGTGAAGACGCCCGCGGCACTCACGGTGCCCACCTCGCCGACCACCGACCACTGATAATCGGTGGGCAGCAGACTGATCTGATTGCCGAAGGTGTCGTTAGCCCGTGCGGTGATGGTCTGCGTCTGCCCGACTTGGAGCACCACGGGATTGGGAGTCAGGGTAATGCCTGCTACCTTGGTGATCCGCACCAAGGCCGAGTCACGCGCCACGCCTGCAGTGGCGTAGACGTACCCAGAGGTGTCGTGCAGTCCCGCCACAAACGTGCCTTGGGCGTCGATGCTCCCTATCCATGGGTCGCAGCTCCACACCACGGTGCCGGCGGGCAGGCTCAACGGGTTGTAATACTCGTCAAACCCCTGGACGGAAAAGCGCACCGTTCCTTCGGAGAGGACAAATGCCTCCCGTGGCGAAATACGCAGAACGCGCAGCGGCCCAGTGGGGGCATTGCTCACCACCAGCAGCGCGTTTGCCACCGGTCGCTCCGTGCCATCCGAAGGGCTGTTCACCACGCGGCCGCGCACGACCATGGTGGTGGAGCCGCCTCCATCCAAGTTCACCGCCTGATGCACACCCCATTCCCGCATGTACGCGGCAAGTTCAAAAAGGGACATCCCCACGCTGTACCCAGCCTGCCGGCCATCCACGGTGACGAAGAACAGCTTAGTCGAGTCGGCGGAAAAACCCACTGCCGTTCGCGGATGCCGATCGTAGGCAAAGTTCTTGTTGGTGAGGCCTTCTTGGTCCCACTCCACCGAGACGGCACCGTCGCGAATGATGCGCGGCACGCCGCCCACCAGCTCGACAATCCTCTTCCGCGTCGGGGGCAAGCGCAACACTACGGCCACAGTATCCCCCACGAAAACGTTGCCATTCAGAAAGGCGCTCGCCTGTCCGTGGCCAGAGAGAACAACGCCGTTTTTCGGAATGGGCGCATTCCCGTGGCCAGCCGCCATGATGCTGTCCTTTGCGGTGACCACCACCCATACCGTGTCGTTGACCGCGAAAGTGCTCCTCAGGTACTGGGCAACGATCTCCGTGCCCCAGTAGTTCGTGCGGGTGGTGCTCCCGTAGAAAGAGTTGTAAACGATGAGCTCGTCGGCATCCCTGCTCTCGTTGACGCCGTTCACCGCCGCTTGTCCCCTCTTGCTGACGAGCGTGCCGGCAAAGGAGACGACATCGATGAGCGGGCGGCGCTCATCGGTGTAGGCAAAGACCGAACGGCTGATCGGCCGCTTGATGAGCACGCCTCTCACTACCTGCGCCCCGATGGGGGTGCCATCGGTTTCCCAAAAGTCGGCGTTCATCGCGCCAACCACCTTGTGCCCCTCACGGTCGCTACGCGCAGCCATGGCCGAGGTCAACTCGCGCCCTCCGGAGAGCAGGTCGTTGGACTTGACGCTTTCGATGGTCACCCACGGGTTGGTCAGATCGATTTCCAGCACGTGGAAATGCCACGGGCCTGCTTCGCGGTATTCGTGGTGGTGCACCACGCCGGGGCCTACTGGCACACTCTCTTTCCAATCGGCCACGGCCATGCCGCAGAAAGCTGCCATGGTCGCGATCAGCAACAGCGAGAACCTTCTCGTGAATACGGAATTCATGGCCACGCACCCCTCGTTTTTCTGTGAACTTCCAGTCACACCCTCAGTACAGCCGTGCCAGACTCAACGCAACTGCCCAGGCAGATCGGTCCAGCCTTCTGGTCACGTCGCACCGCAAAAAGCCCAGGAGCCCACTGAGAGAAAGGCCCAACTCCTGGTGGAACCCCGCCGAGAAATACCCTCCAACCTCAGGAAGGGAGACATCGCTACGCCATGTCCGTGCCACCCCACCGTGCATGACCAGCCCAACGCCTTGGTCCACCAGCCAGTGCAGGCCAAGAAGCTCGAACGGCACAGTGCGGAAGTTGTGTTCCCAAAAGAGACCCAGGTACTTTTTCCCCTCGTACCAGCCCTCCAGCGTGCGCAATCCGCCAAAGGGACTGAGAAACGCCAACCTCCCCTCTATGGTGCCCAGGCGCTGCCGCGGGGGCAGACCCTCGATCATCCCGGCGACCAACCTCAGGTCAAGGCGATTGGGCAGCAAGCGGCGGCGCACGAAGGTGCTGGTGGCATAAGTCGCTTCGGCCCGATAACTCGTGAAAGAAAAGTCGCTGCCGAGCAGGCCGCGCACAGAGCGTTCTACTTCTATCTGCAGGCCCTTTTGGCTGGTCACGCTCCACGCGGACCCGAGACCACCGACGGTCAGTTTGAGCCGCACTGAGCCAAGGCGGCCCTCGTCCACAGGCGGATTCGGGCGTTGGTGGCGCCCCTGGCTGAGAAGGGCAAAGTCGGTCTGCTTGGACGCGGAGCTGTGGCGTTCCGCCGCTACGGCCGCCTCCACCCCCAGATCCCACCGCCGCACCCTGTGCGTCAGCCCGATGCTCGTGCCGGTGAGCCAGAAGTAGTCGAAGTGGTCCTCAGCCCCGAGAAGATTCACCACAGAGTTGAAGACCCGCGGATACAGGCTCCCGGCCGGCCTGGGCACAGTGTCGCGGAGATGGCGCACCCATGCCTGGCTGTTCTTCCCTGCCGGCGCGACAAGGGCCAGTTGGTAGGACCATTGGCGCGCCCCCGTCTTGTAGCCGCCCCCACCCTGTACCTGCCAGCCCTTTGCCGGGCGAAGCTGATAAACCGCCCCGAGGTGCAGTCCGTCGACGCGATTGTAACGGAGGTCGGGAAGCACGCTGCCGCGGTTTCTCTTCTGCCTGCTCGTCTTGCCTTCGGCCGGCTCGCTTCGCTCGGACCCTTCCCGCGATTCCACTTTGATCGAGGCCTTCAGTAGCCTTGCCAGCGGTCCCTGCGGGCGGAACTGCTGCGCCAGCGTCCATGTGCTGTCCACTTGTTTGTAGGCCACCAGCTCCGGCTCGGTGAGCGGCACCGCTCTCACCCCGCGCGCCAAGAGCGTGTCCTGCTGCACCGCCAATGAGTCAAGGGATACCACACGGCGCGTGGCGTAGAGACTATCCGGGAGGGCGACATTCACCTGGTAGTCGGTGAGCCTGGCCAGCCGGTCGTACCGTATGGTGGGAAAGCGGAGTCCCGGCACCCCAACGCGTACCTCGCCGTGCTCCTGCATGTCCACCGGCAGCCAGAACTCCTGCCCGAAGCTGTGGAAGTGCTGCCGCAACTGTACCCGCCACTCCTCCACCGGAAACGGCAACTGCACACCATTGCCTGGCTGCACCTCTGCCCCAATCAGGGCATAAACAGAGTCGAGCACCGCGAGGGTGCCTGAGAAGCACGGTTGAAGCTGGCTCTTGGGACTCACCGCAATGTCGTAGATCACCCCCTTATCCATGCCCCGGCGCCCCAACAGGACAAACTGATAGTGATCAAGTGCTTCCGGACTCGTCACGCCGATGAACTTGTTTCCCAGCACCTCGACGTCATCGTCGTAGAAGTTGGGAAAACCGAAGGCGAAGATCATCACCTCCTTGGGCACGTTACTCGTCTGGGCACGCGAGGTGACCACCTCCCGCGAGCCTCGCACGCCGTCCCAGAACAGCCGCGAGGTGCTCTCCAGGATCATGACCATGGCAGTGTCATTGGAGACGGAGAAGCGCGAATACGCCTCCGCGGCAAACGTGCGCAGTTTGCTGCGCCACTGTTGTTTGCGCCGGATCACTTCGCGCATGATGGCCACTGCCGGATCCTCCCCCGTGACGACCACCGGCGGCAATTCCACCACCGCCGGCAGCAGATAGACATCTACCACCTCTGGCGTAGTGGCCGTGACGATGACGCGCTGCGAATGATACCCGATGTAGCGGACTTCGACCGTGGCGGGCACGTGCGTGATCAATAGGCTGTAGTGCCCGTGGGCATTGCTGGTGGTGCCGCGGTAGGTGCCCTCAATCCAGATATTCGCCAGAGGGAGCGCTTCTCCCGTGCGGCCATCCCGAACCGTGCCACGAATGCGGACTTCTTGCGCGAGAATGCGAGCCTGCCCCACGGCAAAAAGACAAAGCGCCAGAAGGACGCGGAATCGGCTCATGGGCAACTTGCCTCACAATGGCCCAAGAAAATGGCCGGCTGGCAGGGGCCTGTGTGGGCGGAACAACCCACCACAGGTCCATGGCACACCGACCTCAGAGCAGCCTTTTGCATCTTGACGAAAGCAATTACTGCTGGCCGCGATTTTGTTGGGGCCGCGCCGAGCGGACCAGGCGACTCAGCATCCGCCCCACCTCCTCGCCGAGGTTCCAGAGTGCCTCAAACTCCTTGAGAAAACCCAGGTCGCGCGCCAGGATGAGGTAGTAGCGTGCGCGCTCTAGGGCCGATAGGCTCTCGCTGTAGAGACGGAGCTTTTCTGGCTGTATCCTGCAGCGGAATCCCGCGGCAATGTTGGCCGGCACGGCGGCAATAGCCTTGCGCAGATCCGCCGCCAGGCCGTCGCGTTCTTCCTTGGGGAATTTCTTCGTGGCTCTGAATATCTCCAAACTGAGTTGGTGGCTCCTCTGCCACACAACCAGGTCCTGGAAGGTAATCCTTTTCTCTTGCTCCATGCTCGTCACCTTTCGATTGAGGGCGCGCACCCGCGCAGGCTTCCCCTACCGCAGATAGCCTGCGTAGCGCAGCATCTGGCCCAGGAAATCACAAGGATAGGTCACCCGGACATCTCTGGGATTGCCATTGGCGTCGGTGACCAGGGACAACTCAGGATTCACGTAGGCCGTGTAGGTGGGCAGGTCGAGTTTGGCGAAACGCGCCACAACTTCATCGCGTAGGGCAGGATCGAAAGAGCTGCCATAGGTGGTCACCAGGGCACGGGCCGCCTGGTAGTCGCCTTGCGCCTTGATGCGCATGATCTCGGCCAAGAGCCGCCCCACGCCGGCACGCATTGCCGCATAGTCTTTCACACGCAGGTAGCTCTTCCCACCTTTGCGCTCCAGGGAAACGGCATCGGTGGTGGCGCGGAGGTAGCTCACGATCAAGTGAGCGGCGCGGTCGTGGTCCTCCTCGATGGTTGTGGCGTACGGGTACAGGCGAAGCATGGTCAGGTCATCGCGCACATAGTCGTCGTAGGCAGCCTTGCCGACTTGCTCCGCATCCGTCACCAGGCCGATCTCCACCAGCTTCGGGTCAAAGATGTTCCACAACGCCATCAGGTCCGCGCGTGCCTCCTCCAGCGTCGAATAGTACTCCCGCAGAAAGTCAGAGGGGTCCCCACCCAGATGCGGATCCGCTTTGCCACTCCCATGACCGACGACCTCGTGCAGCGCCAGACACGCGTCGGCGGCTTGGTCTCCCCACTTCTTGGCGCGTCGCAGTTCGGCGCCCGTGGCGCAGAACTCACGCAGCAATGCATCCGATTGGGCACGGCGCCGTGCGGCGATCATGTTTTGCAGGGTGATGCTCTTGCTGCCGTGTTGCTCGCGGATCCACTGCTCATTGGGCAAGTTAATACCCGCCCAGCCGATGGGCCCTTGATCCCCCGTCTGCGTGAGCACCTTGATGGCACTTGCAACCGGCGGATGTACGCCCTGCTTCTTGAAGGCATCGTCCCAGGGCGCACGATCCTCGAAATACTGCGCTGCAGCCGCCAAGGCGCGCATCTTCGCCGTGGACTCTTCGTCGACAAAGAAGACGATCCCCTCCCATGCGCCCTTCACGGCCCGCGCGTCAAGATAGGTCTCCACAAAGCCGTTGATGGTATCCACAAGCGGGTTGTCGCGCACCCACAGCAGGTAGAAGTTGTGGAACTCCCGCACGTCGCCGGTGCGATAGTAGGCGATCAAATGCTGCAGCGCCTGACGCTGTGCCCCCTCTGCAACGGCCACTGCCCGCTCCAAATGGGAAACGACCGCCTTCAGCTCGGCAGCATAACGCCCAGGCGGTATGCTGTCGGTGCCAGTCCGGTAGACTTCCTCCACCAACTGCCCATCTCTTTTCACTAGGCGAGAGTTGAGTGGATAGCGCTCGGCAAAACGCTCTACCTCGGCCAATGTGACGCCCTCGTACAGGTTGTTGGCGCTGGCGGTCAGGATGTCTTGGCCAGGTCCGGGCGTCTTGTTGGTCTTGAAAGGCTCGTAGGCTGGGTCAAAGATGGTCGGGCGCAGGCGTTCTATCAGCGCCTCCAACGATTCACCTTCTGCCCCTTGGATCGACGCGCCATTCTGCACAGCAATGCGCGCGGCGGCAAGCAGCTCCTCTGGGGTAAAGTCGGGCACGAACTTGGCAAACGACCGGCTGTAGTAATGGCCGTTGTTGATCCACACCAGCTTCGCATAGTGGACGATGCGATCCAACAACGGCTGCTCGATGCCCCGCGGGTGGAGGATGATCTGCTCCAGCAGGCGGCGGATCTCCAGGGCATGCCGATGATTCTGGTCGTACATGATGTCGCGCCCGGCGATAGCCGCCTGGCAGAGATGGTAGGCGAGCACTTTTTGCTGTAGCGGCAGACGTTCAAAGCCGTCCGCATACATCTGCACGATCTGGGTGTTCCCCACCCGCTCCAGGAAATAGCGGCGCTGGTCTCCCCCACATCCCACGAGAAGTACCCCCAACACGATGGCGCCTAACGAGTGCATCGCTTTGCCAGCCAAGCTCCCTCCCTGGTAGAGTTAGACATTCCAAGAAGCGGCAGGGTAAGATACGCAATCCACAGTGCAAAAGCAACGAATTTTTCTCGCGAGGCCCGCGCGAAGAAGCACGACAGGCTATGAACAAGTCGGGCCCCAGAGCCCACCGAGCAGTGAGCCCACAGTAAAAAGGCCCCTTTCCCAAGCCTCGTGGGACGCAGAGTTCGAGTCTTTGGCTGGTGAGCGCCAGTACCCTGTGCCGACGTTCATCGCCCTTGGGATGCTGCCGCTGGCGCGGTTCCCCTTGGGCATTCGGCCTGGAAGTCGGCCCTCTCCATCGGCTCATGCCTAGAAACGCCCTTGGCATTCGTGGGCTGACCTGTGCCCTCTTTTCGAACCTCACAAATGTGCAGAGGCTGCCCCCGCGCCTCCCTGCTGAGGATGGCAACGACCGTTCGGACGGCACCCTACGTGGGCCACGGCCCTCCTGCCAAAAGGAGCAGTCCTCAGCTCCGCCGTCGCAGCTTACCCCAACAAAAAAGCCCTCCCGCAATGGGCGGGAGGGCTCGACGGTGAGCGCCTTATGCCTTGCTGACTTTCTTGGGCAGCTCGTCGATCCACTTGGTCAGGGCATCGAACTTGGTCTTGGCCACTTTGTAGACCAAGTTGTCGTACTGCACGTACATGAAGTAGCCCTTGTCCTTCTCGAACTCGCGACCGAACACGACGTTGTAGCGCGAGGGATCATCCTTTTTCATGAAGACCATGTAAAGGGTAGGTCGATCGAACTGGTAGCGGCTCTGCTTGCCCAGGTCTGCAAGGGTGTTGCCAATCCTGTCAACTACCTCCTGGGCGTAAACATACGTCACGTCGCCCAAGAATCTGTCCACTTCTTTCTGGTCGATCTTGAGCTGCCGCCCGCCGCGGACCAGTACCCATTCGTACTCCTTCTTGCTCGCCGCCGAGTCCGAGCTGGCGGTGGCGGCCTTTTCCACCCGGCGGATGACCACCTCTTTGCCCCCGCTGACCAGGGCTACCAGCTCGAGATCCTTCTTCTCCAGCTTCACCGCGGTGAGGTCAACAAAGGAGTTTTCGTTGAAGTGCGACAGAGTATCCAGCTCGCCGTAGATAGCCAGGCTGGAGAGTATGTTCTTGTCCACGGCATAAATCTTCTCCCGATCGGCGAAACGGACAAAGCCGGTGTTGTAGTCGTCGCCCCTCTTACCGATGATGAGGTTGGCCAAGGGCTTCTGCGCCGCATCCTTGAGGATCACGTGCACGCCCTGGTCGTCCCCAACCTGGAAGGTGGCAAAGTGCTTCGGATCGGCGGCCCTCACCCTGCCGGTCATCTCCAACAGGTCGTCGATGATGCGATTGACGCTGTACTCGCGCGCTTTCGCGTTCAGCCTGGTGGGGATGTACCACTGCTTGTCTTTCTTCACGAACTCCATGCGGATCTCGCCACCGGCGGTCTGCTTGTACACCTCGATGCATTGCACGTCATCGCGGCTCACGCCGATGACCACACTCTGCTGCAGTTCATCAACGTTGACCGTCTTCATGCGCGGCTTGGTCACGAAAAACAGCAGCAACAACGCGCAGAAGACGCCACCCAGGATGTAGAGTTGCTTTTCCTTCATCATGGCGTTTCCCTCGTTGCTTACCGGCATCTTCCCTGTGGCACTGGGCCATGCTTCATTTCATCTTCCGCCGCATGGTGAGCACCACGCCGAGCGCCACAAAGCAGAGAGCAGGGAACCAGACGACGAAGAACTTGGCCAGCGACTTGCCAAAGGCGCTGGTCTCTTTGATGCGCCGCGCTTCGATGTTCTTGGCGCGAATGTGAATAAGCTCATCGCCCAGCGTCAAGGCGTCGACGCTGTTCAGCAGAAGCGCCTTGTGGCTATCCACAGCGCGGAGCACGTCATCTTTGAACATGTTGCTGCAACCGTAGGCGATAATCTTGTTGGGAACGGCCGGTCCGGTAATGAGCGGCGTAGCCGTGCTGTCCACCCCAGAGCCTTCGCCAGACCACTTCGGGGGCGGCTGGTCAAGGTAGCGGGCGCTAAAGGTCCCCTCAACCAGCACACCGAGGGGCTGCCGCCGCAAAAAGTCACCCGAGGCCGGCTCGGAGGTGTCCACGGGTCGGTACCCCAGGCTCTCCGTAGTCCAGCTGTGGTTGCTCGAGGTAAAGAGCACCGTGGCCTTCAAATTGTCCTTTTCCAGGATCTCGTTGTACAAGTTCAGGCGGTTGCCGTACATGTAGAAGAGCTCGGTGATCTTGTTGGCCACCGACACGCGGCTATTGATGTTCTCCTGGTTCACCTTGATGATCACCGGCTTGCTGACTGGCTCGTAGCGCTGCTCCTGAATCTGGAAGATGCCCATGCGTCGGGTGCGATAGGTAGGCACCTGGACGAAGGCAGCACTGCGGTCCATGAAGATCTTGGTGTCGATCTCAAAGCCATAGTTCTTCAGCAGGCTGTTGATGTTGATGCGGGTGGGCATGGCCTGAACGTCGAACTCCCCCGAGGCGCCGCTGCGCGCAGGGTAGATCTGATAATTGTACATCTGCCCCGCTAACACCAACCGCACGCCTTTGTGCACCAGCCGGTCGATTTCGTAGAGTTGCCGTTCGGTGAGCGGTTCGTCCACCATCAGCACCATCGTCTGGATGTCGCCGGGGATAGTGTCATCTTTGGTGATGTTGGTGCGAACCACATCATAGCCGGCGTTGCGCAGCAGCTCCACCGCCATGCCGTAGGCATCCGGTGGCGACTGTTGGAACTGGCGGTACTGCGGAGGAGTCTCGGGCTGGTCTGGGAAGAACCCCACCTTGGGCCGCTTGGTGGCAATCAGCTTGTAAATGCGGGAGACAATCTCGTACTCCAAGCTGCCGAACATCTCCGGCCGCACCTCCTCGATCACATCTTCCTTGCGGTCCAGGTAGGAAAGGACCAGCGAGGAGTAGATACGCTTGACCGCGAATTCGTCGCGCTCGGCGCTTTGCACGCCAAATGGAACCACCCCCTTTTCCGCCAGTCGCTCGGCAATACGTTTGCGCGGCGCGGGTTTGCTGGCCTCGCCTTTCTCCTCCTTCTCTTTGGCACGCCGCTCCTCGTATGCTTCGCGCTCCTCCTCAGCAGAGGGATCGAACACCTTGTAGGTGACCCTCCCCTTGGAGGCCAACTTGAGCTCCTCAAGCTTGTCGATGACGTCCCGCTCCAAGTTTTTCCACTTGGTCGGCATCTTTTCGGAGGAGGACACGTAGTAGGTGATTTCAATAGGTGCCTCTAACCGCGAGAGAATCCTCTCCACCGAGGGCGAGAGTTTGTACACCTGCTCGGCGGTCAGGTCGAAGCGACCGACATTGAGATTGTCGAAAACCATGATGACCAGCAGGGCAATGCCCAAAAGCAGCCCTGAACCGATCAAGAACGTCCTGATGAAGAGCTTGCGTAGGTTCTTCATGGCTAGTACTTTCTCCCATCCAGGTACTTGATGTTCAAGGTGATGAACAGAGCACTCAAGGAAAGGAAGTAGACGAGGCTCCGGACGTCAATCACGCCGCGAGCGATGTCGTTAAAGTGCCGGGTGACACCCACGTAGCTATACAGAAAATCGCCTAGCCCCGGGAACCACCCGTCAATGACCATCGGCACGTATTGCCAGCCGATGAGGGCGAAAAAGCCGCACACTAGGCTGGTGATGATCAAAGAGACGATTTGGTCGGCAAAAAAGCCGGAGATGAAGATGCCGACCGCCAAGTAGAAGGCGCCCAGCAGCACCGCGCCAAAGTAGCCGCCGATGATGGGACCAAAGTCCGGCTTGCCCAGGAAGACCAGCATGATGGGGATCGCCAGCGTGCCAGCGAGCGCCACCAGGTAGAAGGCAAGACCGGCCAAGTACTTACCCAGCACGACGTGCTCGGCCTTCATGGGGAGCGTGAGCAGCAACTCGATGGTCCCCAGCTTCTTCTCCTCGGACCACAGGCGCATGGAGATGGCCGGGATGAAGATCAGCGCCAAGGTCACCGGCAGCGCCGAGAAGAACGCACGCATGTCGGCGTTGCCGAAGAAGAAGAAGTGGAACATGTACAACCCGCAGTTGAGCACGATGAAGATAATGCTAAACACGTACGCTATGGGTGAATAGAAGTAGGCGGCGAACTCTCGTTTGAAAATGATCCAGATGTCTTTCATGTCTCGTCTCCCTTTCTACGCCTGAGCTTGTTTTCCCGGCTGCTCGGCGCGCTCCTCTGCGCCGCCGCCTTGGGTGAGCAGGATGAACGAGTCCTCCAACGACAGCTTCTCCGGATGGAACTCCAAGATATCCCACTGGGCCTCGCGAATGACGCGGTTCAGGTCGGCGATGAGGTCCTTGTCCGCGTCGTAGGAAAGGGTGCAGCGCGTTACGCCTCGCTCCCCACCGTCGTGGAAGGTAACGTCCAAGAGATTGTCCACCCCCTTCAAGCGCTGCTCCACCTCCTTACGCGGCGCTTTCACCGCCAAGGAGAGCGAGGTGCGCGTGGCAAGCTTGTTCCGCAGCTCCTCGAAATTGCCGTCGGCCACCAGTCTGCCCTGGTTAATCACCAACACGCGATCTGCGACCGTGGCCACCTCCGGCAAGATGTGCGTGCTGAGGATAATCGTCTTGTCGTGCGCCAGCTGCTTGATGAGGTTACGGATGCCGATGATTTGCAGCGGGTCAAGACCCGAGGTGGGCTCGTCCAGAATCAACACCTCCGGGTCGTGGATAAGTGCTTGGGCAAGGCAAGTGCGCTGGCGGAAACCTTTCGACAGTACGCCGATCTTGCGCTTGAGTACCGGCTCCAGGCCACACGCCTCGACTACCCACGCCATGCGCTCGTTTAGCTTGCCATTCAGGTGCCTCGCCTCGCCAATGAAGCGGAGGTACTCGGAGACTAACATGTCCGCGTACAGCGGCACCGTCTCCGGCAGGTACCCGATGATGCGACGCACATCGTAGGGGTTCTCCAGCACGTCGTAGCCCCCGACCCGTGCCGTCCCCGAGGTGGGGGCCGTGTAGGTGGTGATAATCTTCATTGCCGTCGTCTTTCCGGCACCGTTGGGCCCCACAAAACCCACGATCTCACCCTTCTTGATCGTGCAGGTCACATCCTCGAGGGCAGTGGTCAAGCCGTACCGCTTGGTGAGGTTCTGCAGTTCGATCATGGCTATCCCTCTGTTTTGACCTCCACTATGCCGACTCAAAACTCAATTCGCCGAATTGAACGAGCAAAAAGCCCTTGGAGTTCCGGCGAAATCCACATACATTTGCGCGGTGGCTTATTTACAAAATTTCCGCCTTTTCGTCAACCGAAAAGTGCGGTATGAGGAAAGAACCGGCGGGGGTGTTGGAGGCAAAAGGTAGCTTCCGCTGCGCGGCGATGGCCATTCACGCATCACGGACAATGCCGCTGGCGAGTCTCCATCGTGCGTGCATAAACGAGGACGAGCCCAGGTCGGCCTGCGTTGCCTCAATTTCGCAAGAAAGGCTGCGCCATCATGCTCCAGCGGCAAGAGCACCGCGCGACACTCGTCCTCTTGGCCCCGGTGGCCCCTGCCGGTCTCGTGGTGCGCCAAGGCGCAAGGCAGCCCCATCAGTCTGAGGCCACTCATGCCGAGAACGACTCTGCACATCCAAAAAGTCTCATGGGCACCCATCGCCCTTAAGTGTGCGACCCAGCCGACCGGCGTCCGGTGCGCTGTCCTGAGCTTGCTCCTTTGGGCGCTTTTGCCTTGCAGGGGCGCCGCACAGAGTTTTAGCACCGCTGGCAAGGTCGTCGGCTTTGAAACGGGCGCCACGATCTCCCTCGGCGCTTACAAGGCATACGCTAGCGCTTTCGTGAATCTTGCCCGAAGACAGGGGACACCGGTGTTCCTGACTGGAAATGAGGGGCGCATCTACGCCTATTTGGGTAGGCGACTCTTTTCCCCAAAGTACCTGTTGGTGCAGGCCACGCTCTACCCGCTGGCCACCCTCAGCAGCTATGTGGAGACCTACCATCCACGGCAGTTCGATCGCCTTGAAGTGGCAGGTTTCAACGTCCTGCGTTCCCTCGGCTCTGGCAGCGAAGAACCGTACGCGCTTTCCCTGCTTGTTGGCAACATCGCGTTCCTCGGCTATTACGAGCCCACGGAGGGCACCGCGCGGGTTCGCCAGGCGGGTTCGGCACTCGCTGGCCTTTTGCTCTCCACCGGCCACTGGCACATTCACGACAACATCCGCGTGGCGGACCGCTGGTGGCAGGTGGAGCTGATCCTCACAGGCACCTCAAGCCGCCCCGGGGTCGAGGAGTTGGAATGGAACTTCCGCGGTGGGGTGAAGCTTCACAGCAACCAGCTTGCGCCAGACGTTGTCGCCTTTACGCTTTTTCGCGACGACGTCCAGTGGCAGGCCCGCGGCTTTTCTCTGCTCGCAAACAGCCAAATCGAGTACGAAGCACACTTACCCCTCGGCGACCAGGACCAGGCCATGCCATTTGTTGTCAGACATCTGTTCAGATACGGGAAAAAGTTCCCCCTGCGCCTGTGGGGAAAGCAGGTGGTCCCGCAACTCGGCGGCGGAGTCTTGTGGGAGTGGGTGCGCTCTTATGACCGCGAGGCCCGGCACTTCCAACCGAAAGGGGCTGGACAGTGGGTTTGGCTTGTCCAGCCCACCATCTCGTTCTGAGAGCGACGCGGCTTAGGCCAGGCCGTTCCCCGGCGACACCGAAAGGCCCGCCTCAGGGGCGGGTCACTCGAAGATCGTCGTAATACTGCACCGCTGTTCCTGAGGCAAAGTCGTGCGCCGCAAAGACCAGTGCATCCCACTGTTCGCCGGAGAGGTAGAACAGATAGGCCTTCTGTTCCCCGTCCACAAAGACTCTGCCGTACGGGTAGGTCAGCTCCACGCGCACCGTGTACCAGGTCAGCGGCTGGTAGGTCTGGAGCTCCGTCCGCTGGTCCTTTGTGGCGGTGTAGATGTGGCCATCTTCAGCAAACTCTATCCAATCGACAAGGGC
>JACIZP010000150.1 GCA_014359355.1 Calditrichota bacterium
GGGTGCGCAGCCGCAGCAAGACGAACGTGGCCGCCACCCTCCATGAGTTGGCCGAAAGGATTAAGCGCCGCGGCCTCATCATCCTCTTCTCTGACCTTTTCGACGAGCCGACAGACGTGCTGGCCGGCCTGCAGCACTTTCGCCACCGCAAGCACGAAGTCATCGTCTTTCACATCCTCGACCCGCTGGAACGCACCTTCAGCTTCCGGCAGGACGGTGTCTTCAAAGACCTCGAGACCGAGGAGACCATGAGCACCCAGCCATGGCACATCCGCGGGGAATATCGGGCACTGGTGGAGCAGTTCATCGACACCTACCGCCGCGGCTGCCGGCAGCACCGCATCGACTATGTGCTGATGGACACGGCCGCCCCGTACGATCGCGCGCTCTTGCACTATCTGCTGAAGCGGCAGCGCGTGGGCGGGTGATGGACAATTGCGTGGCAGGGAGAGTCTGCAACTGCTGGTGAGATCCATGAGCAACAAGACAGTGGACGACATTCTCAACGCCCTGAATGCCGAACAGCGCGAAGCGGTAACCTTCGGCGAGGGGCCCCTGATGGTGGTGGCCGGCGCAGGCACCGGCAAGACGCGCGTCATCACGCATCGCATTGCCTACCTCATCGCCACCAAGCAGGCTCGACCAGAGGAGATCCTGGCGCTCACTTTTACCGACAAAGCCGCCGCGGAGATGGAAGAGCGCGTGGACGTGCTCGTGCCCTATGGCTTCGCCAATGTGTGGATCAGCACCTTCCACTCCTTCGGCGATCACCTGCTGCGGCAATATGCTTTCGAGTTGGGTCTGCCCCCCGACTTTCAGGTGCTTGCCGAGGCAGAGCAAAACATCTTCTTCCGCCAACACCTTTTCGCTTACCCTTTGGATTTCTATCGGCCGCTGGGCAACCCGACGCGTTTCATCTCTGCGCTCCTCTCGCTGTTCAGCCGGGCAAAGGACGAAGACGTCAGCCCGGAGGAGTATCTGGCCTATGCGGAACGGCTGCAGAAGGAGGCTGCGGCTCATCCCGAGGACACCGAGCTTCAGGAGCAGGCAGCGCGGCAGATGGAGCTGGCGCGCACCTATGCCTGTCATCAGCGCCTGTTGGCCGAAAGTGGCAAGATCGACTTTGGCGATCAGGTGAGCCTTGCCCTCAAACTGTTGCGCGAGCATCCTGCCGTGCTACGAGAATTACGGCAGCGCTACCGGTACATCTTGGTGGACGAGTTTCAGGACACCAATTATGCCCAGTTTGTGCTCCTCCAGCTTCTGGCCGGGCCGCATGGCAACATCACCGTGGTAGCGGACGATGACCAGTCCATTTACAAGTTCCGGGGTGCGGCGATCAGCAACGTCATCAATTTCTTGCGCACCTACCCCGACGCGCGGCTGGTGGTGCTGAGGGAGAACTACCGCTCCACCCAGCAGATTCTGGATGCGGCCTATCGCCTGATCAGCCACAACAACCCTGAGCGCCTGGAGGTGCAGCGTGGCATCAGCAAGCAGCTGCGGGCACAGCGAGCAGGCGGGGCGGGAGTCATGCATCGCCACTTCGACAGCCTGTCCACTGAGGCGGACGCAGTGGCCAGTATTATCGAACAGAAGATGCAGGCGGGAGGGTACTGCTATCGCGACTTTGCCATTCTCGTGCGGGCCAACAACCACGCCGACCCCTTCCTGCGCTCGCTGAACATGAAGGGCATCCCTTTCCAGTTCAGCGGCAGCCGGGGGCTGTACAGCCGCGACGAGGTGCGCCTGCTCACCCACTTCCTGCGCACGCTGAGCAATCCCGACGACTCGGTGAGCCTTTTCCATCTGGCGCAGTCTGAGGTGTATCAGTTCCCACCTGTGGAGTTGGCGCGTTGCAACAGCTACGCTCATGCCAGGAACCTGTCGCTCTTCCAGGTCTTTGAGACGTTGCCGCGGCTGCCGGATCTGGTCGTTTCTCCGGAGGCACAGGCTACGGCCGCCAAGATTGTGGAGAACACCCAAAAGTTCCTGGAAATCGCTCGCACCAACAACGCCGGCGTGGTCCTGTACCGGTTTCTGACCGACAGCGGCCTGCTGAAGCGGCTGACTAGCGCGCAGACGGTGGACGCAGAGGTGCGGCTCCTCAACATCGCGCGTTTTTTCGAGATTGTTCGCAGCTTCTGCGCCATGGCCACCGAAGACCGTGTGCAGGAATTCGTCACCCACTTGGATGCCCTCATCGAGGCGGGCGACGATCCCCCCACTGCGCAGGCCGACACCGACTTGGACGCCGTGAACGTGCTCACGGTGCACAAGGCCAAGGGGTTAGAATTCCGCGTCGTGTTTCTGGTGGGACTGGTGCAGGACCACTTCCCGACGCGCGCCAGGTCTGAGTCCCTTGCCTTGCCCAAGGAGCTGGTCAAAGACATCGTGCCGGAAGGGGACGTGCACTTGCAGGAGGAGCGGCGCCTCTTCTTCGTCGGCATGACCCGTGCCAAGGAGGAGCTCTACCTCACCAGCGCCCGGGACTATGGCGGCAAGCGCCCGCGCAAAATCAGCCAGTTTGTGCTGGAGGCGTTGGACACCGTGCGCGCCGACGACAGCTACGAGCGCCCGTCTGCCGTGGAGGTGATCCAGCGCCACGCTCCGCCGGCGCAGACCGCTCCCGACTTGGCCGCACCCATTCCCGAGGACCAGCTTCTCACTGTCAGCCACAAGCAGATTGACGATTACATCACCTGCCCGCTCAAGTACAAGTACATCCACGTGCTGCGGGTGCCTCTCTTGCCGCACCACACTATCGTCTACGGACAGGCCATTCATAAGGCCATCGAGCAGTACCATCGGCGCAAAGTGGCTGGGCAGCCGGTGACCCTGCAAGACCTGCACGAGGCGTTTCGCAGCGCCTGGAGCAGCCAGGGGTTCCTGTCGCGAGAGCACGAGGAGCAGCGGTTCGCCGCCGGCCTCAAGGCCCTGGAGCTCTTTTTCCAACAGGAGGAGGAAAACGGCTGCACGCCGGCCCTGGTGGAACAGGAGTTCAGCTTCATCCTGGACAACGACCGGGTAACGGGCCGCTGGGACCGGGTGGACGTTCGCGATGGGGCCGTGTACATCGTGGACTTTAAGTCGTCGGCGGTGCAGGACCAGGACAAGGCCAACGAAGAGGCAAGAAAGAGTCTGCAGCTCGGGATCTACGCCTTAGGCTATCGCGAAGTGAACGCCCGCACCCCAGATTTCATCGAGCTTCGCTACGTGGAGAGCGGCATCACCGGGCGAGCTGCGGTGACCGACAAGCTGCTGGCCAGGGCCACCGAGAAGATCAAGACGGCAGCGCGCGGCATTCGACAGCGGCACTACCCGGCCGAGCCCGACGAGCACACCTGCTCCCGCTGCCCCTACAACCAGATCTGTCCGGCCACGTCGAGCAGTTACATCATCGCCGAGTGAGGACCATGACTACCGCTTCCGTGCTCCTTTTCGCCGCCATGACGCTGGTGGTCATTGCCACCTTAGGCATCATGCACGCGCGCCAGGAGCGGCGCTGGCGGGAGTTCGAGAAGCGCCAACAGGATAACCCCGCCTTGAGCGTCATCACCCAGTGGTTGCAGGACATGCGCGGCAGCTTGGAGCGGAGCACTGCGGTCATGCAGCAGCAGATGCAGGCCACGCAGCGGAGCATCGCCGAGCGCCTGGATGCGGCTGCCCAGGCGCTGAGCATGGTGCACCACGACCTGGGGCAGATGCAAGAAATTGGCCGCCAGATGCGAGAGTTTCAGGACTTTTTTCGTTCCCCGAAGCTGCGCGGCAATATCGGCGAGCAGGTACTGCGCGAGTTGTTGGAAGAGGTGCTGCCCCGTGCAAGCTTCCGCCTCCAGCATCGCTTTGCCAACGGGCAAGTGGTGGATGCGGTCATCGTCAGCGACAAAGGGCTCATTCCCATCGACGCCAAGTTCCCGCTGGAGGACTACCGACAAATGCGCGCCGCCCGCAGCGAAGAGGAACGGGCCGTATCGGCGCGGAATTTTGTGCGCACCATCCGGCGCCACATTGACACCATTAGCGAGAAGTACATCACCCCTGCCGAGGGCACGGTGGATTTCGCCCTGATGTATGTGCCCTCCGAAGTCGTCTACTACGAGATCATCGCCGGCGACCACTCGCTTTTGGCGCATGCGCAGCAACGGCGTGTGGTGGTGGTCTCGCCCAACAGCTTCTACCTCTTTCTCCACGTGGTCCTGATGGGCTTGGAAGGGCAGCGCATCGAGGAGACTGCACGGCGCATCCTCCAGGCCCTGGACGCACTTCGCCACGATGCCGGACGTCTGGGCGAGGGGCTGCGTCTGCTCAACACCCACGTCAACAATGCCCGCGCCGCCCTGGAGCGCGTCAACAACGACTTCGTACAGCTCACCAGCAAGATAGAGAGAATGCGCCAGTTGGGCCCGGGGGAGAACCATGTGCAGGCCAAGCTGCCTGGGGGAGAGAATCCGGAGAATCGGGGTTAAATTTCCACTAGTACACTAGAGGCCGCGTTCGTGTGGCTGTTGGGCCCTTACCCGCTAGCGTAGGTACTGAGCACCCGGGACCGCGTGCTAAGTGCCCGCTGATTGTGCTAGTACCACCTTCTTGGAGGAGGTGCCTTGGAGGCTACGGGATGGGCCAGTTCT
>JACIZP010000151.1 GCA_014359355.1 Calditrichota bacterium
TAAACACGCGCGGCAAAGTGGTCTTGGTCATGCACGGCTGTCCGGGCGACCAGGAGGCCAAATGGGGAGCGTTGGCAAGCGATAGCGCCAAGGCGGCCATGGCCGTGCACCACGGCGCCGTGGGCATGCTCATGTGCGCCCATTTCCGCGAGGAGGATCGCAGCGCCGGGCGCTGGCGACTGCGCCCCGGCAACTACAAACCCGGCTTCCTCGCCTTTGCCGTCAGTGAGAGGGTGGCGCAGTTCCTCCTGATCGGAGAGAAAGAGGCGAAGCGCCAATTTGACCGCCGCATGCGCAACGAGCAGGAGAAGTTGGACAAAGAGCTGAAGCCCATCTCGCGCACCACCGGCAAGAAAGCCGAGTTCTCCGTGAAGGCGGTTTTCGATCCCAACCGCAAGGGGAAGAATGTGATCGCTGTTCTTCCAGGCAGCGACCCGCAGCTGCGCGACGAGGTCATCGTGCTGGGCGGCCACCTGGACCATGTGGGCGTGCAGTACGGGGAGGTCTACAATGGCGCCGACGACAATGCCTCAGGCGCGGCGACGGTGATGGAGGTGGCGCGTGTGATGGCGCGCAACGGGGTGCGGCCGCGCAGAAGCATCGTTTTCGCCTGCTGGGGCGGTGAGGAGCGCGGCCTGCTGGGTTCGCGCTACTACGCCGAGCACCCCCTCTTTCCCATCGAAAAGACGGTCGCCAATCTGAACATGGACATGGTCGGCTTGGGCAAGAAGCTCGGCTTTCCCGGCGTCTATTATGCACCGGAGCTGTGGGGGCTGATCAAGGAGAATCTCACGCAAGAGGAGCTCGAGTTCATCGAAGCCAGTCGCGGCGGACCGGGCGGCAGCGACCACACGCCGTTCATCACACGCGGTGTGCCTGCCTTTGCGCTCATGACCTCGCCGTTCGATGCGCACCCGGACTATCACCAACCAGGCGATGATGCCGAGAAGATCGATGCCGAGCTTATGGGCAAGGTGGCGCGCTTTGTCTACAAGACGGCCCTGCTGCTCGCCGACCATGAAGGCGAACTGATCGCCGAGAAACGGTTACCCCGCTACATCCACAAATCGGCGGTCATCGCCAACCTGCACCCGCTCCCTTACACGCCGGGCATGGCCGTGCTCGATTCGCTGCAGGATAAGTGGATCGACCTCCAGTTCGTGTGCGTGCCCTTTGACTCCCTGCTCAGGCCTTCTGAGCAGTTGACCAATGTCGTGCGCTCCTTGGAGCAGGCGAGCAAGGAAGTAGGCGACCCCTCCCGGCTTGATCGTGCCATGGCCATGATGTTCAGTTCGCGCCGGGAAAAGACGGCGGCATTGGTGGGTCTGGATGGTGCGCGCACGGTGCATGGCGACCTGCAGTTTCTCTCGGCTGCAGGCAAATTGGGCGCCCGCTTTCTCGTGCTGGATGGCTGCGACGGTACATGGCTCACGCCCAATGGGCTGACAGAGGAGGGTAAGCAGGCTGTCGCCATCGCCAATGAGCAGAAGATGCTGCTCATCCTCGAGAACCTGCCGGAGCCGGTCCTGTGCCAGGTGATGGCCGCCAGCAAGGCGCCGGTGGTGGTGGCAGGCATCGCTGCGGTGAGCGACTCCGTAGGCCAGAAGTTGAAGGACAATGGCGGCCTGCTGGCCGTGCCGTACGACCCGGCCGGAGGGAGCGCGGCGGCCGTTGCCAGACTCCGGGAGTTGCGGGAGCAACTGGGGCCGAAACGGCTCACCCTCTATCCGGACTTTGGGCAGCCATTGCAGGTGGCGGAGCTGGACCGCATGCTGGAGCTGACCATCGCCCTGAAAGACGAGGGGTGGGCCGACCGCGACATCAGCGATCTGCTGGGCGGCAATTTGCGAGAGGTATTGGGGCGCATGTTCCCCAGTTCACAACCGCGCATGATGCGCCCCTTCTGAGAAGAGCGCGCGCCAGGTCCCGCAGCGAGAGTGGCGGAGCGGGCTTCCTGGCCGCTTGCGGCCTGCCGCGACGTCGCTCATGCATGGCGGGCAGAAAAGTTGGCTTCTCGGATGGGCCCGTTGGGAAGGCGGAACCGCATTCGGTTCCGCCTTTGTCTGAGCGCGCGTCGCAGTGGCGGTGCACAAACCCCAGTCTCGAGGAGCTGGGGCGTTTGCCCCCTGGTGCACGGCGCGTTCAGGCACCGTAACCTTCTTGGCTGGCGGCATGTTCGGGCGGCAAGCCAGGCGAAGTGACAAGGCCCGATTGAACAGGCGGCCGCTCGGCGGCATTCGGGGAGGGGCGCTACCGCTTTTCTGCCTCCCTGATGACTTTGCGCACACGGGACAGCTGCGCACCGCTCATGTCAACCGAGCGTTCCGCCAACACGGCGATGAACTCGCCCTTGTTCTCCTTGGTGACGGCCACCAGGACCTTTTCGGCGTGTTGCGGCACGTCTTTGGGCCGACACCTGCGGAGATGGCTCAGCAGGTACGGGAATATCTGCCTGCGGTAGTCTTCGTTTTGAGCGGCGACAGCCGCAAGCGTCTTCACCCCGTTGTCCACGGTGATCACCGACCCCTGCTCCATGGCCCTCTTCACTTCATCCAGCCGGGCGAAAACCGTTTCTGCCTTGAGCCCCGCGATGGTGGAAAGGGCAATCATGCCGGCCCAAACGAGGCGGTTGTTCTTGCTCTGCAGCAGGTTCAGGAAATCGTCGGCATAGTCGGCGATCAGCTCAGGGTTGAGGTAGCCGATCTCGTAGAGCACTTTGAGGCAATCGCTCTGCACGTTGGGGTTCTCGTGGTGGAGCCCCTTAGCGATTTCGCGTATGCCGGCGCGGTCTTGCGCCCGGGCCAATTCCTTAGCGAGCTCCTGATTCGGCACCTCGTCACGCCGGTTCTGAAAGTAGGCTATACGCTGCAGTACGGACATGGGCGCGCTCCTTTGGTATGGTTCCACTGTCCTGTGAAGCGCTGGAAAGCTCTCGACAGTCAAGGGGAGCGAGGTGATGAGCACGAGAGCTCCTTGGACCTCCCCACTGGGATCAATTCATGTGGCACAGGGCGACTGCCGCCAGCGGCTATCTCGGCTTCCGCGGCCGTGCACGTGACCAGCTAATCCGTCTCCAGCGCAAGGTAAGGAACCGTGAGGACAAGGGCAACCCGAAAAGACAAACTGTGGGTGAGCAAGTGCCTCCGTCTCTCACCCAGCAACGGAAGACGCACCCCTTGACCTTGTCCCCTGGCACCGCGGGCTCCATTCCTTTCGTGCGCCTCTGCTTGCGCCTTCCCCCTCACTCGCCACGGAGCATGTAGCCGCGCTGCCAGCAATCAGATATTCGCTCGTCAGTTTCCACCCTCGGCAGCCGGGGCCGCCTGCGCCGCGCGCAAAGCCTTGGCCCATGCTTGCGTCAAGTAACCGTCTGCCTGTTCACCTCACCAGCAATAGCTTGCCGGAGGCCCACTCTTGTCGCTCACTGCCGGAAGCTCGCGCCTTCACTTGGTAGAGGTAGACGCCAGAGGGGACCTGGGTCCCGTCCTGGGCGGTGGCATCCCAGACGACAGCGCACTCCCGGTTGATCGCGAGGTCGTTCACCAGGTTCCTGACCAGCCTGCCTGAAACGTCGTAAATGTCCGCACTCTTGAGACAAGGTTGCCGTACCACCAGCCGCAAGGTGCAAGAGGTGTTGAACGGGTTTGGGTGGGCGGCGCGTGAGGCAAACAGGGAATTGCCGCTACGCTCGTTAGGAGCAGGCCTCCCGCTGACAACACTCTTTGACAGCTCAGCCACGGCATGCCAAATGGAGCTAACACCAGGCCCTGGGGTGCGTCCCTCCGCCGCGGTCCAGACGAAGTGAAGGCGGTTCTGTCGATCCACTGCCAGGTCAAACGACCCAACCTCACAGTTGTCGGGGAAGACAGGGACCGGTTCTGACCAGTTCTCCTCTCGTCCGCTGCGGTAGAAAAGCACCATCTCCTTTGGCCAGGCATAATACATCCACATCGCATGGAGCGTACCTGAGCTATCGGCTACTGCGCGTACCCGGAATGGGTAATGGAAGGCCAGGGTGGTGAAGGCGTGGTGGGTGAACGGTGCAGGGCTGGACCACGTTTTCCCGTCTCTTGAGTACGAATATAAAATTCGCTCAGGGAAGATGTTGCGATCCCAATCTATTGCCCAGAAGACGTGCCGGCACCCGTCGTTGGTTATGGCCAGGGTGGGCCAATCGTAGTCCACACGTGTGTTGAAGTAGACCTCTGAGGGTGTCCGCCATTCGTCGTGCACGCTCCTACAGGTGTAATAGATAGCGCGGTACCAGACGTCACCGCGTGGTTCCCCGAAGAAGGCCAAATGCAGAGTGTCCCCCGGTCCCCGCTCCAGAACGGGCAAGAAACACGACCCGTTTTCCTTCGGGGAAAAGCGCCTCATTGCCACCCGGGAGGGCCCCCACTTGCCATCCCCCCACAGCCTCCAGAGGATTGTCTCGTCAGGGCCTATTCCTTGTCGCCATGCAATAGCCACTCGTCCGCCGGGGAGGGTGACGAACCCCAGGTCGGCATAGGAGTCTTTCCTTTCGATCTGCGTCATCCTGGTCCAGGCGCCGCGCTCCAGCCTCATGTGCCAGATACTCTCGAAGAAACCGTACCAGGGCCAAGGGTCCTCGGAGATCCCCAGGACCAGGTGCAATACGCCTTGGTCGTCGAACCCGAAGCCGATGTCAGTCACCCTCTGCGATTCGTGGCGGAACAGGAGCTCCCTTCGCCACCCACTGTCGTCCTGCCACCAGTGATAGAGCACGTCCTGGTAGAGGTCGTCGTCTTCCGGGTCGTCCAGTGCTACCACGTGGACGCGCCCGATGGAGTCTATCGCTATGTGGGGATAGATGGGAAAGTCCAGCCCCCTTTCCACAACCTCCAACAGCGAC
>JACIZP010000152.1 GCA_014359355.1 Calditrichota bacterium
TTCTGCTATTATTTTGATAAATTGAAAGCCCCAAAAAACAATGCCTCGGGCATCTGTGCGCAGCAGTATTCAATTGCTTGTGGAGTCTGTTCTCTGCTTGGACGTCATCAGGTTGAGCAACATGGTCTTCTACGCCTACCACGGCGTAGATGAGAACGAGCGCGACGCCGGCCAGCGTTTCGAGGTAGATGTCGAGCTGGCTGCTGACTTGCGCGTGCCCGGGCAAACAGATCGCTTGCGCGACACCATAGACGCCCGCGAAGTCTACCGCGTGGTGGAAGAGGTGGTCATCCAGGGGGACTTTCGGCTGGTGGAGGCGCTCGCCGAGAACATTGCGGCAGCGGTTTTGGAGCATTTCCCCGTACATGGGGTGGTCGTCCGGGTGCGCAAACCTTTCGCGCCCATCCCTGGGGTGTGCGACGGTATCGAGGTGGAGATTGCCCGTGAAGCCTGAGTCCTCAGAGGGCGTACATGCTTTCCTAAGCCTAGGGAGCAATTTGGGCGACCGCCTGCGAAACCTGACCTTGGGTATGGAAGCGGTAGCAGCTCTGCCGGCAACCAGAGTGGTGGCTACCTCCCGGTTCTATGAAACCGAGCCGGTCGGACTCCAAGAGCAGCCACCATTTCTGAATGCGGTCATGCAGATAGCGACCAGCCTCTCGCCTCACCACCTGCTCAGAGAGCTGCAGGCAATAGAGCTCCGCATGGGGAGGCAGCGGTTGCGGCGCTGGGGCCCTCGCACCTTGGACATCGATATTGTGCTCTACGGCAGCGTGCTTTTCTCTGACGCGATGCTTACCGTGCCGCATCCACGCTTTGCCGAGCGCCGCTTCGTGTTGGTGCCGCTCGCCGAGCTGGCCCCCACGTTGATTCCTCCTGGCACGAGCGGGCGCACTGTCATCGAGCTGCTGGCGAACTGCCCAGACAGAAGCGCGGTACGCCTCATGCACAACGCAAGAACGAGCAGTAGGGCCATAGTTCGGGGTAGAGCGTGAAACGCGACTATATCGCTATCGAAGGTGTGATCGGCGTTGGCAAGACCAGTCTGGCCACCAAACTGGGGGAAAGGTACAACGCGCGCGTCGTGTACGAGAAACACGAGGAAAACCCGTTCTTGGCGGACTTTTATCGCGACCCACGCCGTTACGCATTCCAGACGCAGATGTTTTTCTTGCTCAGCAGGTACCGACAGCAGCAAGAGATTCCGCAACGCGACCTGTTCCACGAAATGGTCGTTGCCGACTACCTTTTCGCCAAGGATAGAATTTTCGCCCATCTGACGCTGGAAGATCGGGAGCTATGGCTGTACGACCACATCGCTTCCCTGCTGGAGCAGGACATCCCCAAGCCTGATCTGGTCATCTATCTACAGTGCAGTCTGGAGCGGCTAATGCAGAACATCCGCAAGCGGGGGCGGACGTACGAACGCAACATCTCCGAGGACTATTTGCGCTCGCTCAATGATGCCTACAACCAGTTCTTCTTCCACTATGACGCCACGCCGCTCCTGGTGGTGAACACGACGCAGATCGACTTTGTCAACAATGACGAGCACTTTGAGGACTTGGTGCGGCAAATCGAACGCCCGCTCTCCGGGACGGAATACTACTCCCCTTCGCCGTGGTGACCTCTGATGTTCTTCCTCCGTCTACTCCTGATTGTCCTCCTCATCTACTTGGCAGTGAAGGTGTGGAGGTCCCTGTCCGCGCTATTCGGCTCTGGCAGAACGGAGGTCAGAGGGACGCAGCGTCGTCCAAGGCCGCCTCTTGACTTGAGTGGAAAGGACGTGGAGGACGCCAAATATCGGGAGATCGACGACTCGCGGCCCCCTGGCGAGGATGACCAGAGCGAGCGCTCTTCGTGATGGGATGAGCGGGGATTAGGAAGAAAGGCTTTCGCAAGCTCATGCGCATCTACCGACGTGTGATCAAATACGTGCTGCGCTACTGGAAGGAACTCGTGGCTTCCTGTGTGTGCATGGTGTTCTTCGTCGCCTTCAGCACCGTGTCCATCGGCTTGGTGATGCCTTTTGTCAACCTCCTCTTCGGGGCCCAAGGGCACGGGGCACCCGCGGCGACTCAAGTCAGCGAGGCCATCTCCATTCCGCACGTGGACAAGTCTGTGCCGAATCTGCGGCAGCAGCTGGAAAACTGGCTCCAGGGGCTGTTCACGCGCTATAGCCGCCCCCACGCACTGCGCCTGCTCTGCGTGGTAATGCTGGTCGGCTTCTTCCTGAAAAACCTTTTCCGCTTTGGCCAAACGTACTTCATGGCCCCGGTGGAGCAGGGGGTTATCCGCGACCTGCGCAATGACCTCTATCGGCATTTCCAGCGCCTTTCGCTGGACTTTTTTCACGGCGAGCGGGCAGGGCAGCTGATCTCCCGCGTTACCTACGACGTCACGGTGATCAACGCCTCCATCACGGCGGCCATCAACAGCATCTTCCGCGACCCGCTCATGATCTTGATCTACTTGGCGGTCATGGTCATTCTCAGTTGGAAGTTGACTTTGCTGGCCATTCTCGTCTTCCCAGGAGCGGGGTACTTTATCGCCCAGTTCGGCAACAAGCTGAAGCGCGATAGCCTGCGCCAACAGGAACGGATTGCCGACCTGACCTCCATCATCCAGGAAGCCATCTACGGAGCACGGGTCATCAAGGCTTTTGCCAGAGAAAGATACGAGATCAAGCGCTTTGAGAGGGAAAACCAGCGCTTTTTCGATACCTTGGTGCGCATGACTCGCATTAGAAAGTTGGGCCCGTGCGTGACCGAGTACATCGGGGTTATTGTCGGTGTTCTGGTCCTATACGTCGGCGGCATGGAGGTGCTGCGCGCCAACCAAACCCTTTCACCGGGTGGCTTTGTCCTTTTCCTTGGCGCGCTCTTTTCCATCATGGAGCCGCTCAAGCTGCTGGGACAGTTGCACAACGCTCTGAAAGAGGGCGTCGTAGCTGCCCAGCGCGTGTTCGCGGTGTTGGACACGCCCCCCAACGTTGCCGACCGACCCGGGGCCATTGCCCTCGATGGATTTCACGATGAGATTGTCTACGACCACGTCTCCTTTCGGTATGACCGCGACGTTGAGGTCCTCACGGATGT
>JACIZP010000153.1 GCA_014359355.1 Calditrichota bacterium
ACGGTCAACCCCGCCAACCTGCGTTTGGGTGCCTTGGCCAGTTTTTCCCACCCACTGCCGTCGCGGAACACCTCGAGCAGGTGGACGACCTCCACCTCGCCCGCATAGTCAGCGGGAGCAGGAAGCGCGTCCTTGTATGGGCGCACCGGCTCATCGTCGCGCAAGAAGGCGTTGACCCTCTGCCGGCGCAGCGGATCGAGCGCAATGGCGCGATTGGCCCTCTTCAGTGTGCTGTAGCAGAAGGCGCAGGTCGTAGTCACCTGCCGGTTACCTGCCTGGCGCACATTGCGGAGAATGCGGATTTGCGGGACGAGGTTGGCAATTTTCTCTTCGGTGAGCGGGTAGGTGGCGCCGCAGCAGGTCCAGGGTTCGGGCTCTTGGAGCTCTATGCCCAGTCTACTCGCCGCCGCTTTGGTGGTGGTGTCCAAATGGGGAGTCTTGTCCTTGAGCGTGCATCCTGGATAGTACGAGAGCTTCATGCACCGTCCCTCGTCACAGGCCGTACTTGCGGAAAGCGCTGACCAGCGCCTGTTGCGGCGCCTCTGCCAGCACATCTGCCGGCAGGTCTTCTGGTGCTAAGTACTCGACCTTGGCCGCCATGGCCAACATGCGCAAGGCCTCAGCTAACCGAGAAAAGTCGATCCCCTTCGGGCAGCGGGAATAGCATTGGAAGCACGAGGCACACAGCCAGATGGTCTTGCAGCCGAGCACCTCCTGTTCCTGGCCCAATTGGAGCAGGCGGATGACCTGGCTGGGGATAAGGTCCATCTCGGGGGTAACTGGGCAACCTGAGGAGCACTTGCCGCACTGGTAGCACTCCCTTGGGTCCACGCCGCTGAGGCTGCGCACCCGCGCCACGAATTCGCTGTTCACTAGGCGGCCTGTCAACGAAAGGCCCCCGCGCTGCGCGACTCTCTGGGCGGAAAGGCGTCCTCGTACCGCTTCGACGTCGGCTGTCACTTGGTGCGCCGCCATGCTCTCCTTCCCTTTGGTTTGCATCCATCCGTTGGTACGCGGCGCGATCCACCGGTCGCGCCCGTGGCCTTAAGCTTCGACAAACACCGTGCCAGCCCCCCACGCCAGTCGTACCCGCGGTGTCAAGATTTACAAGGTGTTGAAAAGCGAGCTTGCCCCGCCGTGCTTCGCGCCGACACGCCCATTCCCAGTTTTGGGAAAAGGACGAAAACACCTTGCCGAATTTGAGAAGAGGGCGCCACTGACTTTCGAACTGAACCCGGCCAAACAACCGCGTAGCTTGGTTAGTTTAGGGCATCGGGCGCGATCCTGTCGCCATGTATGCTTCTTGCCTCTTGCAGCCTCTGCCGCTGCTGGCTGAGGAGCTCAAACAGCCGTGCGGGTGTGTCCAAGACGCGCTCGCTGTAGATCTTGAGCAGGCGGTCAATCTTGGCGATGCTCTCTGGCACACGCACCGCAAACTGCTCGCGATAGGCGTCAATAGGGTAATCCCGGCCCAGCACCTGTTTGAACAGGCGACGCAGGTCTTCGTAGCGCGGCAGGAGACCTGTTGGTCCTGCAATGGCGCCCACGTCGTCGTGCGCCCGCAGTTCCATCCACTTCAGCCACACGCGCTTGTCCGCCCGGTCGTTCAAGAACTCCCCGTTTTGTCCGCGCAGGAAATAGTTCACCGAAAAGACACGTGGCGGCCTCACCAGCCCGGCGCCAAAATCGAGATTGTCCTGAATGTAGCGCCCAATGGGAATGGAAAGGAAGTCGAGGTTGGACATGGGGTTGAAGACGCGCACTCCCTCCTGCCCCAAAGTGGCGGCAGTCGTCTCGGACTCCAGCGCGGCCGCTTTGGTGACGATCCCGTGTTCCCAGTCAAAGGCCTCTTCCACGGGTACCCAGGTGTCGGAGTCCCTCGCTCCATAGATTATCCCGGCAACCGGCACGCCTTCCGGGTCGTCCAGGTGAGGGTCCAGGTTGTCGAGTAGGTGAAGATCGAAGGTGAAGCGGGCGTTCTTGTGGGAAGGTGGGATCTCTTTTCCGTCGCCGTCTCTTTTCCCCGCAAACCATTCCCCTGCAAAGTTCACGCCTTTCGGCGGGCATTCACCGTCCATGCCGTTCCAATAGACATGTCCCCCTTCGGTGACCAGAATGTTGGAGAAGATCACCTCTCCTGGGCTGCGCAAAACTTTCCAGATGAGTGGATCATGAAGGGAGTTGACCCCATCGATGATGCCGAACATCCCCTTCTCCACGTTGACTGCCCGAACCTGCCCCCCTACGCGGCGCA
>JACIZP010000154.1 GCA_014359355.1 Calditrichota bacterium
TCTTTTGGCGCCGCGCGCGACTGGAGCAGACGCTCTCGGCTGCGTAGTGCCCTCCAAGGCGGCTTTGGGCTGCCGGGCTATTCCGTCCTCACCTCACCAGCAGCACGTTGTAGCTCAGCGATTGGCCGCCGCAGAGCAGCCGCAGCAGGTAGACCTAACAGGGCAGGGCGCCGGCGTCCATTGCCAGGTGGTAGCCCCCGGCAGACTTGTGCACCTCCAACACCGGCAACCGCTGTGGCTGTTGGCCTGGAGCTACCGCCACAAGTCCGACCAAAGCCAACGATAAGCTCCATAGTTTTTTCATCTCATTCCTCCTGCAGAATCATTCGATCGCGTAGATTCTCCCGGATGCGGGGCCACCCTGGCCCGGGACTGTGCCGACGTACAGGGTTCCATCGCTGCCTATGGCGGGCCCAGCAATGCGAGTAATCCCCGCCTCAAGCGGGACGCTCCATAGCGGAGTTCCTGCGGGGCCCACAGCGATCACCTCTTCACCCCTGCAAAGGTAAGTCACTCCTTCCCTGTCGCAGATCGGCGCGGCCTTGGACTGATACCGGCCAAGCGGGTACGCCCAGCGGGGGCGTCCTAGGCAGTCCAAGCAGACGAGCGCTCTGGTGGCTTCGAGGTCACATTCAAGGAAGAAATCCCCCTGGCGACCGATAGCGGCCTCCTCCCCCGCACCTGAAACCTGGTACCGCCAGACGAGCCTCCCTTCTCGCGACACCAGCGTCACTCCTCTATCTGGCGCAGAGTCGGGGCCCAAGGCGCAGAAGATGGCAGACCCTTGTGCATCTACCACGGGCGCCGAGTAGGTCTCCCTGCTTTCACCAAGCTCGAACTTCCAACGGACCGTGCCATCCAGCCCTACAGCGCACAGGCTCTGCTTCTCCCGCGACCTCAGAGTCACGTTGGTGAAAGCGTAGAGCATGTCTCCGCTGGGGGATACAGTGACCCCTTCCCGAGTGAAGCCCCCATCCGCGAGAAGCCGCCACACCACACAGCCCGCCTGTGTCATCGCGCACAAGTAACCTTCAGGGTCCACAAAATACAGCGTCCCATCCGCCCCAATGTTTATCGGTGACCAGGCGAGGGCACTCCACTGCTTCCGCAACGTTCCGTCGGGGTTAATTATGCAAGGACGCAGGCTGGTCACCAAGATCCCCCCATCTGCCAATACAATTGGGGTGTCCGCCGGCCAGGCTTCCTCGAAATAGTACCGCCAGCGGAGCTCACCGTCCGGGCTAACCGCGTACAACGCACCCCTCTGACCGCCTGGGAAGTTCTCGCAGTTACTCATGAAATAGATTGTCCCATCCGGCCCTATCACTATCCCGGGGTAGATGAGCCCAAGGGGCTCGGTAGTGAAGGTCCATCTTATCCTCCCTCGCCGTGGGCCTGTGTATGGGCTCCTCCCGGTCAGCTGCGGATCGTGCCGGTACATCGGCCACGGGCTGTTGGCCAGACTGGGCCAGGGGATGTCCTGCTGCGGGCAGACCGCGGGGCCCTCAGCAGGACCTAACGGCGTCTTGTCCCGCGCACAGGAAAGAACAAGCAGCACCAGCGCAAAAACCAGCACGAAGCTGGCCTTTATCGTTTCCCTCATCATAGGCCGTCCTCCCCAACATTGTGGGCCTGTACGCCCAGCGTGCTCTGAGGGCTAATGTCAGCCGACGAACGCTCACGTTTTGTTCAAAAAAAAATCTGGCCCCCGTCAAGCGATTTCCTTTGGGGCCGCGCCCGACTGGAGCAGACGCTCTCGGCTGCGTAGTGCCCTCCAAGGCGGCTTTGGGCTGTTGGGCCATTCCATCCTCACCTCACCAGCAGCACCTTGTAGCTCAGCGATTGGCCGCCCCACAGCAGCCGCAGCAGGTAGACGCCAGAGGGCAGGGCGCCGCCGTCCATTGCCAGGTGGTAGCTCCCGGCAGACTGATGCGCTTCCACCAGCCGCCGGAGCTGGCGCCCCTCCACGTCGCACAGAATGAGCGAGACCTCCCCAGGCGCGGGCACCGAGTAAGAGATGGTGGCAGAAGTGTTGAACGGATTGGGGTAGACCCCCAGCCGCACATGCCCACCCTCCAGCTCGGAGTTCCCGGTTCCTTCTGCCACGGGCTTGCCGAGGTAGCCGTTGACGCTGACCTCATTGGATGGCTCCGAGTCCGGGGACTGCCCGCTATTGGCCGTGGCGCGGTACCAGTACCTGCGGCCGCTGGGGTTGATTACCACCTCGCGGTCGGTCCACTCTGTGACCGTCAGGTCGGAGGCTACTTCGTCCCAGGAGGGCGTCTCGGCTTTGCGGTAGATCTTGTACGTGAAGTTGACCCCCTCAGGGGCCTCCGGGGCGCACCAGGTGAAGTGGGGATGTTGCCAGGTCTGGCCAGCATTGGTGCAGCTCAAGTTGCGCGGGGGCGTGGGTTGAAAGGCTTCCTGGTTCGGGTCCCCCTCGTCAAGTATTTCCCAGATCGCGCTCTCGGTTCGCTCAGACCATCCTTGTCCTGAGCCTCTGACGGTTTTCTCGAGCCGCTCCGCCTGCACGTCCCAGCGGATACTTATGTCGTACGGCCAGGTGTAACCCGCTGTCCAGTCGGCGTCCCTGAGGTCCAAGCTAAACGAGATCTCCGGGTAACCAGACGGCAGGTGGAAGGTGAATTCATACTCGCCAAAGGCCAGGGTCTGCTCTCCGTGCTCCACCACTGAGGATCTGAAGCCGCCGCATGACTCGCCATTGCCATACCCGTCTACCTCTGCCCGGCCGTAGTCAGTAGTGAGCGGGCACAACCCTCCTTGCCACTTCCACCGCACACCGGACTGGCACTCAGCCGTTACTGTCCAAGGCTCATATTGGCCAGTGAGGCCGGTAGCAGCCATGATTATCTCGCCGTCAACTTCCGCAGTGCGTTGCGACAGGGCTTCACCCCACCAGGCCAACACCAAAGCCCCTCCTACCGCAGCCCGCAGAGCGGCGCACCTTAGCTCTCTAAACATGCCGCTCACCTCCCAATTACTCTAAACAATAGACCCACCCTTCCCCGACGATAATTAGCTGACCTGTGCAGGAAATGGCCAGGCCACACAGATTGTAGGGCATAGCTGGTAGCTCGCACACGAAGAGCCTCGTACCGTTCTTGCCGAAGCCCAGCACGTATCGCGAGTTATAGCACGCATACACAACGCCCTCCGAATCCACCACCAAGCGTACTCCCCCCTCTGAGGCCAGCTCCGGGCGCCCAAGCATCGGCGTAGACCAGCGCACTCTGCCCTCGCAATCAATGCACAGCAGGGAATCTCCGGCGCCGTAAGCGAAAAGGTACCCATCAGAACTCATACAGAGATTTGTCGACTGCCCCGCTCGTGCGGGGCTTGCCCACCGCAACTGACCCCCACTGGTGAACGAACGCACGACGAAGTGGTCGGCCCCCTGTTTGAACGTTATGCAGTACACATTTCCCTCGTTGTCCACAAGAGGTGACAGAAAATACGGAGACGCAGTAGCCTGCCATCGTACACTCCCTGTGTGAGCATCAAAGGCCGTCAACAAGGCGCCAAATTGGTGGTCGTGCACCAAAGTGTAAAAGGAGCGCCCATCCGGCGACATTGCCAGTGAACAGCGCGTCAAGGAATAGGAACTACTGCCCACGTGCCTACTCCACTTGACCTGGCCACTGGGCTCGACACCCGAGAAGAAATTGCCCCACGAGTAGAAGTACACCGTCCCGTCCAATCCCACCGCGGGCGCGGCGGCTTCATTGCCATGCGGGCCTTGATGGCGGCCCTGGATATTTCCCTGCATGTCGAACTCGTGAATAGCACCGGCATGATCAACAGCCAATACCCTGCCGCGAGCCAATAAGGAGGCACTGGAGGTGCATTCCCCCGGCCCAGTGAAAAAGGTTCTCGCCCGCAGGCTCCCATCCGGCCCCAATACAAAGAGATAGCACCGCATACCTTCACGCATGTTGGGGGCCGCCAGGTACAGAGTCCCATCCTCCGCAATAGCAACACCCACTTCCTCGGCATACAATCCCTCTTGGCTGAAACTCCACACGACCCTCCCAATTCGCGGCCCAGGGTACTTGCCCCTGGCCGTGCATTGCATGTCCCCCCACATGACCGGCCACGGGCTGTTGGCCAGACTGGGCCAGGGGATGTCCTGTTGCGGGCAGACCGCGGGGCCCTCAGCAGGACCTAACGGCGTCTTGTCCCGCGCACAGGAAAGAACAAGCAGCACCAGCGCAAGAACCAGCACGAAGCTGGTCTTTATCGTTTCCCTCATGGGAGACCGTCCTCCCCAACATTGTGGGCCTCTAGGCCCAGCGCGCTCTGATTCTATTCCTATGATATGGCCATTACTAATAATTTCCTTCGCGCTTTTGAAAAACCTAATTAATTCAACCCTCCGTCCACAAGATGAAAACAATATTGGTGCGGGCCTTCCGCGTTGCCTCAAGACGTTACATACTCAAGGCCGAGGGCGA
>JACIZP010000155.1 GCA_014359355.1 Calditrichota bacterium
ACATCGTGGCGGCGGTTCCCAACGTCGTGTACATCGTGCTGGGGGCTACGCATCCGAACCTCATTCGGCGCGAGGGCGAGTCATACCGCCTCAGCTTGGAAAGGCTGGCGCGGGAGTTGGGCATCAAGCGGCACGTCATTTTCTACAACCGCTTCGTGGACATTGAGGAATTGAAGGAGTTCTTGGGCGCTGCGGACATCTACATCACTCCATACCTCAACCGCGCGCAGATCACCTCGGGCACGCTCTCCTATGCATTTGGCTGCGGCAAGGCGGTAGTGTCCACCCCCTACTGGCATGCGGAGGAACTCCTGGCGGACGACCGTGGCGTGTTGGTCCCGTTCGATGACCCCAAGGCGATAGCCCGGGAAGTCGTAGCCTTGCTTCAGGATGAGCCGCGCCGTCATGCTATGCGCAAACGCGCCTACATGCTGGGACGGGAGATGGTGTGGAGCAATATCGCTCATCTGTACGTGGAATCCCTGCAAAAGGCGCGCGTCAGCCGCCTGCGCAAGCCACGCCCCTTCCTGGTCAAGACGCTTGATGAAGAACGCGTGGGCCTGCCTACCATCAAGCTCGACCATCTGCTGAAAATGACGGACTCGACCGGCATCCTGCAGCATGCTCGCTTCTCGATTCCACACTTGGCCACGGGCTACTGCACCGACGACAATGCGCGTGGACTGCTGCTTGCCGTCCTGTTAGAGGAAGCCGGCGTGCAGCGGCCCGAGGTCACCGAGCTGGCGGTGCGTTGTGCGGCCTTTGTGGAATACGCCTTCAACGAACGCGCTCGCCGCTTCCGCAACTTCATGAGCTTTGACCGCCATTGGCAAGAGGAGGTTGGCTCGGACGACTGCCAAGGGCGGGTGTTGTGGGCACTCGGAGCCTGCATAGGGAGGTCACGCCATCGCCCCTTCCAAATGTGGGCCTTGCCGCTCTTTGAACGGGCGCTGCCGGTGATGCCCGAGCTCACCTCACCCCGGGCTTGGGCAACGGCGCTCTTGGGAATCAACGAGTATTGCCGCCACTTGCGGGGAGATCGCCGCGTTCATCAAGTGCGCTGCGAGCTTGGTGCGCGCCTGGTGCGCCTTTACAAGGAAAATGCTGCGCCTGACTGGCAGTGGTTCGAGCAGGTGGTGACCTACGACAACGGCAAACTTCCGCAGGCGCTCATCCAGGTGGGACGTTGGCTGCCGGACAAGGAAGCCCTGGAAATCGGCCTTGCCTCGTTGCGCTGGCTGGTGGAAGTCCAGACGGCCAAGGCAGGGCATTTCGCTCCCATCGGCTCCGATGGCTTCTATGCGCGCGGTGGCAAAAAGGCCCGATTTGACCAACAACCCCTGGAGGCGCAGTCTATGACTGCGGCCTGTCTGGAGGCCTATCTTGCCACCAACGACCTTTTCTGGTACGACGAGGCGCGCAAGGCGTTCGAGTGGTTCCTGGGACGCAACGACCTTGGCCTGCCTGTATACGACCCGAACACCGGCGGCTGCCACGACGCCCTGCACGTGGACAGGATCAACCTCAACCAGGGAGCTGAGTCCACTCTCTCCTTCCTGCTGGCTCTGACGCAGATGCGCCTGGTCGAGAGCACGCTGACGGCCTTCAACTCGCCCGCTGTGGGGGCCCTCGCCCCACCGATTGCGCGCCGTGCCCGCAGCAGCAAAAGCGCCGTCGCGAAGCAGAAGGTCGAGGACAGGGCCGGAGTCATGCCAGCAAAGACCGAGTGACGCGGGGCACGCGCCACCGCCCCCGGGAATGATTGCGCGGCATCGGTCTAATTAGCTTCCAATTCGCCCGCGCACATCTGTGCAGGCCGCGCAGCGAGCGCCGCTGCAGGACTTGCGGGGGCGAGGTCACTTTTTGCTTGCGTTTTTCTAACCGGTTGGGTATATTCGCGAAAAGGGAACGTGCTTGTAGAACGGTGGGCCGTAACATGTGGCAACCCTGGGCCGGGAGCGGAGAGCTGAGGCCTCGACGCTTGTGGAGCCGCTTAGGCTCGGCTAAGCCTGGGGCCACGGGCCTCGACCCGGAAAGTGCTGGTCCATGCCGATTTGGGGATAGAATCTACACACAACTATTGTGGGAGAAAGCCTATGCGTTGTATCATAGTACTGCTCTTGTGCGGCACAGTGGGCATTAACGGGCTGATTGCCGCAACCAGGCCAAATAGGGTCGTCATCAACGTGGATCTCGGGAAGGAGAAGATAAGCAAGTACATCTACGGCCATTTTGCCGAACATCTGGGCCACTGCATCTATGGCGGGTTCTGGGTTGGCGAGGATTCTCCGATCCCCAACACCCGGGGGATCAGAAACGATGTGATTGCGGCGCTCAAAGAGATCGCCCCTCCGGTCATACGCTGGCCCGGGGGGTGCTTTGCCGACACTTACCACTGGAAGGATGGAATCGGGCCCAGAGACCAGCGGCCCTGCATTGTCAATACCACGTGGGGGGGAGTGACCGAAGACAACAGCTTCGGCACCCACGAATTCCTTGACCTGTGTGAGCTCCTGGGTGCCGAGCCGTACATATGCCTGAATGTGGGCAGTGGGACGGTGCGAGAAGCTGCGGAGTGGGTGGAGTATGTGAACTCCGATGCACAGAGTCCCATGACGGAGCTGCGCAAGAAGAACGGCCGCGAACAGCCATGGAACGTCAGATTCTGGGCTGTGGGCAATGAAAGCTGGGGTTGCGGGGGAAACATGACCCCGGAGTTCTATGCCGACCTCTTCAAACAGTTCTCAACCTACTTGCGTTTCGGAAACCTCTACAGGGTGGCGAGCGGTGGAACCGATGCCGATTACCATTGGACTGAAGTCCTGCTCCAGAAGACGCAGAAGTATACGCACCTGATCCAGGGCTACTCGTTTCATTACTACACCTTCTGCCATGGATGGGACCACAAAGGCTCGGCGACGGAGTTCACCGAGAACGACTGGTTTCACACGATGAAGAATACCCTGCTCACGGAGCAGAGACTAGAACGGCACATCGCCTTGATGGATCAATATGACCCAGAGAACAGAATCGGCCTGATTGCCGACGAGTGGGGAAACTGGTTCGATGTTGAGCCAGGCACCAACCCTGCCTTCCTCTTTCAGCAAAACACGCTACGCGACGCAGTCACGGCTGCCCTCTACCTGAACATCTTCAACAACCACGCCCGGAGGGTCAAGATGGCCTGCATCGCCCAAACCATCAACGTGCTGCAGGCGATGTTGCTCACAAGAGGCGAGCAACTCGTTAAGACGCCCACCTTCTACGTGTTCAAGATGTACAAAGTGCATCAGGACGCCACTCTGTTGCCAATCACCGTGACGTGCGAAGATTACGAGTTCGACGGCATGGCCCTCCCGAGCGTGAGCGCCTCCGCTTCGAGGGACAGCGAAGGCAGGATCCACGTCTCCCTCGCCAACATCAATCCCAAAAAGGCCCTGGAGGTTGAGATCGACGTGCGTGGGGCGGAGCGACCTACACGGGTGCGCGGAGAAATCATCACTTCTCCAGCGATGAATGACTACAATGACTTTGGAAAACCGGAAAAGGTGAGTATCAGGCCTTTCTCAGGATGGAGGATAGAGAAGAATACACTCGCCGTTTCCCTGCCATCCAAGTCTGTGGTCACGCTGGAGATCAAGTAGGAGGGTGGTGCCGACGGCCGACGCTCATCATGGCTGCGGAGGCAAGGCCGGACGTCCAAGATAGCGCCAGTCGTGCTCTGGTTGCGAGACCACTCCACACCCCTCGGTCGAGAATAGCAGAAACCACTATCTGTATCAGGCGCAAGACAACTGCAAAGGCCCGAGGCGTCGGGTCTCAGCATTCCTTGTAATCGAACTCAACAGTTCATGCCGCAGGGACTCTAGCAATTCGGGCTGATCTGCCCATGCGCAACCCAGCCTGCCCTCTCACCGCGAACCGTCCTCTGCGATGTCCCGCTCCGAGAGGCCCAGGCCTTTCCGTCGACCAAAGATTGCCTTAGAGCCAAAGCAAAGCACCCTTCCGCCGGTAGAATCTGTCCCAGGGGAAGATCGTGGTCTTCGACCTCCGCAAGTTGCAGCGAGAGCTCAGGATTGGGCGACATGCGGCGATTCAAACATGGGAAGCCATCCTGGTAAGCCCTGATTTCTTTGGCCAGGAGTCCAACGACGGGCATTCTTCTCGAGGAGCACGCGCCCCGAGAAGCAACTGCAAGGCTAGGCTGCTTCACCAGTACCGATACAGGCGCACCCGCTGCAGGCCAAACTGGCCAAAGGGGATGCGCAGGTGCCTGCCCTGATGACTCTCGTCCCCGTTCAGTCGACGGCGCGGCACAAACCGACATCTGACGAAGCTCCCTTCATCGATTTGGGCAATCCCTGCTACTTGCCGCGTTCCCTCTGCGAAAGAGAAGGTGACGATGATGCCGCTGCCGGCGACGATGAACTCGTCACGGTCGGTCCTGAGAATGAGCCCTCCGACTTCGGGCCAGGAGGTCAAGTTCTCCGGCCGCCTTGCCCACTTGAAGGTAAAGTCATGCGCCACGGTCAAGACGTAGGGGTCGAAGTTGACGACGGCCTTCTGCTTCTCCTGACCCAGCAGGACTCCTGCCCGCTTGTCCCGACCTACGTAGTCAGGCAAGATCGGAGCCAACTCGCCCAGGAGCCGGTAGGCCTCTCCCAGGGGGTGCGAGCCTGGATCAGCGATGGACTCGATAGCGAAGGGGGAAAAACCGAGGGCATCGTGCTGGCCAACCGCGTAGAGCGCATACACGGCCGCCTGCTCTCCGCGGCTTGCCTCGGGTACAAACAGCGGATTCCCTGCATGGGTGTACTGCTCGCACCAGTTGGCAAAATCGGTGAAGTAAATATCGGGAGCGAAAAAGTCGATCGCCTGAGCGCCAGCCTGCCAAATGTCCAACAAGTGCGGCAGAGGGCCACCGCTGGGGTACTCTCCAGGCCGGTGCCCTGGCCTGTTCAGGGCAGCATTCACAAACATGGGAAGCGGGTACTCCTCTTTGCCCGCCGCCGCGACTTCGTCCACGTACCGGCACAGATACCACGCGGTGAATAGCTCCTCGGTGCGCTCCCCCGGGCCGAAAACCTCTTCCCATTTCCCGGAGGTACGAAACCCACTCTTGCTCCATAGTTCCGCAAGCTCTGGACGTAGGCTCTCCCGGTGGGAGACCAAGTACTGCATCAACGCGGCGGGGACTTCGCCGGCGAGTAACTCGGTCGCCTTCTCCCCGTAGTCCCGCGGGTCAGGTATCATTCCCACTTCGTTTTCCACCTGGACCATGAGCACGGTGCCCCGGCCGCCGTCACATTTGCGCAGGTGACGCATCAAGCTGCGGAAGGCGCGGGCGTCCGCTTCGCGGTTCGCCTCGTGGAACGGCGAGAGGATCTCAAGTGGCCGTCCGGATCGGTCGCGGGCGCGTGGGAAGCGATCTGGATTAGCCTTCACCCACAGGGGAGCATAGCAGGACATGCTGTTCTTCCAGGAACCGAACCACAGCAGCACGAGGCGGAAGCCATGCTGTCGCGCCTGGGCAATGAGCCCGTCCACCAGGGCGTAATCGTACACACCTTCCTGGGGCTCAAGCAGTTCCCAGTACACGGGCGCAAGAACTGTGTTCAGGCCCAGCTGCGCACACTTGGGCCACACAGCCGCCAGTGCCTGCAAGTCGGAGGCCGTGGAGTTGCCCAATTCACCGCCGAGAATCAGGAACGGTTTGTCGTCTACGAGGAGCTGAACAGCGCCACCCTGCTTGGCCAGGCGCGGGATTCCGGCTGCGAAAACGCTCGTAGCCGCTACCGCGGAAAGAGTGACCATTACAACCACTCGTCCGAGCTTCATGTGATGTGTCTCCCGCGGAGTCGCAAAGGAAATGCCCCGGTTTCCACCTGCTCAAGAGTCAACTCACCCACTGGGCCGGTTGGCCAGGCCCTCCCTCGGACTCTACAATCGTAACCCGGAGCCGGCCAGGTCTCGGGGCATCCTGCGAAGCATGTCGCCCCCTGAAGGAACACTCGCGGCTCGGCCTCATGATGCAGCGGAGGCCATGGCTCGGAAGGTTTTACTGCGCAACGAGTCCGTGCCTGCGCAAGAACTCCCGAATCTCCGCGAAGCAGTCAATCAGCGTTTTCCGGTCAAAGCCACCGTGTTTGCCTCCCGCGACGGTCACCAACTTATTGGGTACGCCGGCTGCGTCCAACGCGGCATGGAGGCGCGTGGCCTGTCCGTAAGGGACAACGTCGTCTTCACTGCCATGGATGGTGATGATTGGCGGCAGCCCTTTGCGCACGTAGGAGATGGGCGATACCTCACGAGCCAACTCCTCACGTTCCTTCATACTGCCAAACCACTCGATCGCATAGTGCTTGGCGTTAGGCCCTTGCAGCAGCTCCGCCACATCCGTAATGCCGTACCAGTTGACGATGGCAGCAACAGCCACTGCCGGTTCCTGCGCACCACTCCAGCGAACGCTGCCCTCCGTCGGGCACTGGCGGTCGAACGGCGAATACTGCGGCAACATGCCAGTGATGAGCGCGAGATGCCCGCCGGCCGAGCCTCCGGTCAGCACAAGCTTGCTGCGGTCGATACCGTACTCTGCGGCGTGGCTCCACACCCAACGCAGTGCACAACGGCAGTCCTCCACCGCCGCAGGTGCCAAAGAGTTCCGCGCAATGCGGTATTCGATGTTCACCGCTACCCAGCCCAAACGCAAATACGGCAACAGCTGCAACACATTCCGCTCCTTCTGCCCCGCCACCCATCCACCGCCGTGAAACAGCAGCACCGCTGGCCGCATCCTTGAGCGGTCCTTCGGCACATACAAGTCCAGCTTCAAGTCAGTGTTGTTGGCAGTGTGGTACGTGACATCAGGTATGATATCGTACTCACCAGCCACGTAGTCGACCCAGGGGTCCGCAGGTGGCTGCTGCCCTTGGGCCAGAAGCAACGGACCCCACAAAAGCATAACGATGATCGTGGCAACTCGCGATCGACTCATCAATCCTCCTTTTCCCGAATTATTCTCACCAGCCACGCGCATTCTTGAGCCCAAGACAGGACTTGATCCACATTGCAACTCGCGGTTCGCTTTGAAGGAACGCAGACTAGGGAACTTCGGCTATTCGAGCACGACCATTCTCCTCGTCTTCGAAAAGTTGCCCGCCGTCATCTTGTAAAAATAGATGCCAGGCCTTAGCTCCTGCGATGACGCCCGAACCCTATACCTCCCAGCAGGCAACCATGAGTTCACCAGTGTCGCTACCTCCTGCCCCAACAAGTTGTAGACCCTAAGCTGCACAAGGCACTCACGCGCTACGGCGAATTCGATTGTTGTCTCCGGGTTGAAAGGGTTGGGGTAGTTCTGCAACAGTGCGAAGTCAGTCCTTCCGGTGGCAAGCCCATCGATTCGTGAGAAGTAGTCGCCCGTCATGAAGCTTGCCACCGCCGAGTAGTCGCTGCTCCCATACTGATTGATGCCGCACACGCGCCAGAAGTAACGCTGGTTCGCAGCAAGCCCCGTGACCTGGGCAACCGTGTCGCAAACCACCGTGTCCACCATCAGGCTGCCAAACGTGCTTGTCACCGAC
>JACIZP010000156.1 GCA_014359355.1 Calditrichota bacterium
GAGTTCCCGTCTTGCTCAGAAGAAGGCAGCTCGCCCGCCCATCAAGTTGGGCATCATCGGTACTGGGCTGGCCGCGCGTAATTTGCACTGGCCGGTGCTCAAAGAGCTCCCCGAGCTGTTTCGGGTGACTGCCGTGTGCAACAGGGGGGAAGAAAAGGCTGCAGAGTTTGCCCGGCTGGTGGGACTGAGCCGGTACTACCTTGACTACCGCCAGATGCTTGCCGAGGCGGATGTCGAGGCGGTGCTGGTTGCGGTGCCCATTGCCCTCAACTATCCGGTCAGCCTGGAGTGCGCCAGGGCGGGCAAGCATGTGATGTGCGAAAAGCCGGTTGCCGTAGACCTCGCTCAAGGTCGCAAGATGATGCACCTCTCGGCCGAGTACGGCGTGGTGGTGCAGATCGCCGAGCAGTTCTACTACCGGGAGGACATCCTGCGGGCCAAGGAGCTAATAGAGAGCGGCGAGCTCGGCGAAGTCTTCCAGATCCGCATGGACGTCACGGTGCGAATTGACCCCGATTCTGGTTCTGGCGCCACCGGCTGGCGAATTGCGCCGGCCCACCGCGGCGGCTTTGTGACCGATGCCGGGGTCCACCACATGGCGCAGCTGCGGCTGCTTGCTGGGGAAGTGGCGCGCGTGCACGCCTTCGCCCGACGGCAAAGCCCGCACTTTGGGGGCGTGGACAACGTCTGCATCAACCTCCTGTTCAGGTCGGGAGCCATCGGCCACTATTCGGCCTCCTACACGGCAGCACGCAGCGATCGTTGGTGGGTGAGAACAGTCGTCTTTGGGACCAAAGGCACCCTGGAGATTGGCCACGGCGAGCTCCGGCTACAGCCGGCAGGCAAGCGCAAGCGGCAGCACCTGCGCTGGGAAGGGTTCGACGGCGGGTACCGGAACCAATGGCTCGCGTTCTATCGCGCCCTCACTGAGGGCGAAGTACCCCTGGCCTCGCCTGCGCAGACCTATCGTGACCTGCAGCTCATCCTGGCGGCCTTGGACGCAGCCGAGAGGGGAGAGGTCGTCTCTTTGGAAGAGTGAGCAGCATGAAGACACGGCACCTCTTGGCGCTGTTCGACATCGATGGTACCCTGCTGCACTCCGGCGGGGCGGGCAAGCGCGCCATGATCGCCGCATTTCGCGACGTGTTCGGTTGCGCCGATGGCTTTGCCGATGTCCAGATGGCCGGCCGCACGGATCCGGAAATCGTGCGCGAGGCGTTGGCCAAGCAGGGTATTCCGTGGGATGAGGGAAGGGTGGAGGCGTTCCGCCGCCGCTACCTGGAGCTGATCGGCCCAGAGCTCGCCGTCCCTTCTGCCACAAAGCGTCTCTTGCCAGGCATTCCGGCAGTGCTGGATGCGCTCCAAGGACTAGGCTTTGTGACCCTTGGTCTGTTGACCGGCAACTGGAAGGAGGGCGCTCGTGCCAAGCTCGCCCACTTTGGGATTGATGGCTACTTTCGCGTGGGCGCCTTTGCCGACGATGCCGAGGAGCGCGACCGGCTGTTGCCCTTCGCCTTAGCCCGGATGCGGCAACTGACCGGTATCGCCATTGCTCCGCAGGAGGTGGTGGTTATCGGCGACACTATTCGCGACATCGAATGTGCGCGTCCCCACGGCGCGGTGACCGTGGCAGTGGCCACCGGCGGCAATAGCATGGCCGAACTTGCCCAGGCCGACCCCGACTTCCTTCTTGCTGACCTGTCTGACTGCGCGGCGGTGACCGAGATCTTCAGGGCGCTGGCCGGGAAGGACTCGTCCGGGTCTTAGTCTGCTGGGGGGACAAGCTCTCGGGTGTTTCTTTGCGCTCGGAGTGCAGGCAATCTTTGCCGGGGCTTGCCCTGAGCCCCGGGGGTAGTGGGGGTGTCGATCCGGACAAGAGGGGTGGGCAGGCCAGAGGTTTCACACCTCCGGCCCTTGCGCCCTTGGCGCGAGGAAACGCTGGCGGTTGGCCAGAGGTCTTCCCAGGTCTCCCACGGGACTCCATCTTTTTTCCCCTTGCCAGCAAATTCTGCTTGTTTTTCTGATGCAGCGGTGTTATCTTTTGCAAAAAAGTAGCACGGTGGAGGACTGACGCACATGGTCACCAGATTTGGCATTTCCCTGGACAGCGAACTCTTGGCGCGCTTCGACAGGATGATCGCGGAGATGGGCTACGCTAACCGCTCTGAGGCCATCCGCGACCTCATCCGCGACGCCCTGGTGCAACGCGAGTGGCAGGAGGAGAAAGGCGACCGGGTCGGGACGATTACCCTCATTTACGACCACCACCTGGGTGAGCTGCCTGAGCGGCTGACGGAACTGCAACACAACCACGCCGACCAGATCATCTCCACGATGCATGTGCACCTGGACCACGACAACTGCCTGGAGGTGCTGGCGGTGCGCGGCGAGGCACGCGCCATCCGCGCCATAGCGGACCAGCTTATCGGGACCAAGGGGGTGAAGCACGGCAAGCTTGTCGCCACCACTACCGGCCGCGAGCTGAAGTGACTCGTGTCTCTGCACGGGTAGCACGAAGAAGAGTCGTACCACAGAGCGCTGAATGGTCAGCAGGAGGCAAAAATGAGTTTGCGTCGCTTGTTGCTGTTGGGGTGCGTGATGGGGCTGATCGGCACGCAGGGCTGGGCCGACCTCAAGGAGGAGACACCGGCGGATTCGGTGCGGTACCGCTTCAACCCGGTTGTGGTGACGGCGACCAAAGTGCGGGAGGCGCAGCGGGATTTGGCGGCCAGCATCACGCTCATCGATGGGGCGCGACTGGCGCTCGCTCCGAGCGTGGCGGTATTTGACCTGGTGCAGACGCATGTGCCCAGCCTCTTTGTGACGCAATGGGGGGTGATGGGTTATGGCGTTGCCGGGAGCGCGGCAGGCAAGATAGCCATGCGCGGCCTTGGCGGTACGGCCGACACGCACGTGCTCATCCTGCGCAACGGCAGGCCGGACTTTATGGGGCTCATGGGGTGCACAATTGGCGACGAGTTCGTCACCGACGGCATCGACCGGGTGGAGGTGGTGCGTGGGCCGGCCTCTTTCCTGTACGGCACCAATGCCACTGCCGGGGTGATCAACATCGTCACTCAAGGCCTGGAGCGACCCGGCTTTGCCACCAGCTTCGCCGGGGGCGTCGGCAGTTTTGCCATGCGACACCTCTCCGCACGCCATGCCGGCCGCCTCAACAAGTTCAACTATCAGTTGACGGCGGCACGGCGCAGCACTGACGGTCATCGCCAGGATGGCAATGCTGCCTACGAGGGCAACTTCTTCACCGCCCATTTCGGCTACGATGTGGCGCCGCGCACGGCCATTGAGGCCAATGCGACGCTCGCCGACCTCTACCTCTATGACCCCGGCCCGGTCAGCAAGCCGGCCAGGGATGATTGGTACGACATCCGCCGCTGGGGAGGGGACCTGACAGTCAACCACTCGAGCTGGTTGGGGGAAAGTTACCTCAAGCTTCACGCCAACTACGGTCGGCACCGCTTTTTCGACGGGTGGCGTTCCTTCGACCGCATGATGGGGCTCATGGTCTACCACAACGTGCGCCTCCTCCGCGGCAACACGACCACCGTGGGCTTTGACCTGAAACGTTACGGTGGAGACGCCCAAAACAGCGTGAGTGGTACCGACTATGGTCGCTACTATCTCAGCGAGTGGGCACCCTACGTGCACACGCAGCAGTTGCTATTCGGCCGCCTAATCGCCTCCGCGGGTGTGCGCCTGGAGCATCACGAGCTCTATGGCTGGGAGGTTCTGCCCAAAGTTGGCTTGGTAGCCCACACGACCCGCAGCACCTCCTTGCGTGCCGCGATAGCCAAAGGGTTCAGAAGCCCATCGATTCGCGAGCTCTACTTCTTTCCGCCGCACAATCCGGATCTGCTGCCTGACGAAATCTGGAACTATGAGCTCGGGGTTGACCAACACCTTGGCTCGCGCCTTCGTGTGGAGGCAACCTTGTATCGGCTGCGTGGCGACAACCTGATCGTCATTGCCAAGAACGCTACGCCTCCGCCCCTGTTCAAGCTGAGCAATTCCGGGCGGGTGGCGAACACCGGGTACGAGCTCGTCTGGCAGTGGGAGCCGGTGGACAGACTGGAGCTGGGCGGATCGTGGTCGCACATTGTGGACATGGAGGTCACCGTTCCGAACGCACCGCGCAAAAAAGTGACCGCCTATGCTTCGTGGCGGATAGGGCGTTTCTTGTTGGTCGCCGATGCCACCGGGGTGAGGGACTGGTACGGTAGGGACAACGCATCGCCCAAGCCAAATCTCTACCGGATGGACGACTATTTGGTGGTCAATCTAAGCGCCAAGGTCAACTTGTTTGGCCCATTGGCCGTGCGCATGAACGCGCGCAACCTGTTGGACGCGCAGTATCAGGCGATGTGGGGTTACCCGATGCCGGGAAGAACCCTGGATGGCGGGTTTGTGGTGACCTTCTGAGGCGGCCATGGCGGCGCGCGACTTGAGTCTTGCTGCGCTGTTCGTTGGGTTGGGAGTGCTGGTCCCGATTCTGTTTCATGCGGTCGGGTTGGGGAGCGTGTTCTTGCCGATGTTCCTGCCCCTTGCCGCGGCCGGATTCTATCTGCCCTTGGGTGTGGCAATGGCGGTGGGCGTGCTGACACCGGTCGTCTCGGCTTTGGGGACCGGCATGCCGCCTCTGTCGCCGCCGGTGGCGCAACTGATGGCCTTGGAGGGCCTGGCCCTGACCGGCGTGGTGGGGTGGTTAGCGCGGAAAAAGGGCGTTCCGGTGTTTGTGGCACTGGTGGCCGGGCTTGCCGCCTCCCGGGCGGTGATGGTCGTCTGGGTGACGGCGTTGGTGCCACTTCTGGGCCTGCCGGCGAGAAGCATGTCGTTGGCGGCGCTGCTGCAGGGGGTGCCGGGCCTCGTCCTCATCCTTGTGGTGGTGCCGATTGTGGTCAAGCGCCTTCCGCCATCCCAGGTGAGGAAGGGGATAACCCATGCGTGACGAACGGCAGACGTTCTTTGACCGACTTGCTCCCTCGTGGGATAGGGAAGCCGCTCAAGACGTGACACCCAGCATCGTAGCGCGCTTGGAGTTGCGTCCGGGGGAGCGCATCCTGGACGTTGGGGCGGGTACGGGGAGGCTATCGCGGGCCTTGGCCGCGGCTGTCGGCCCCATGGGCTTGGTGCTCGGCCTGGATTTTTCGCGCAAAATGCTGCAAGTGGCACGCGAGCATAAATCCGCTGCGTGGCAGCACCTTGTGTGCGCGGATGTACTGCACCTGCCTGTGCCGGCTTGTTCGTTTGACCGAGTGGTTTGTTTCTGCTGCTTCCCGCACTTTCGGAATCAACCTCGTGCGCTCCGCGAGCTGCGAACAGCACTGGCTCCAGGAGGAAGAATCTACGTGATTCATGAGGAGAGCAGCGAGGCGGTCAACATGCGGCATCGGCAGATCGGCGGCGCAGTGGCCCACGACTTTCTCCCGTCGGCAGAGGCGATGCGTGCCATGTTTCACGCCTGTGGTCTCAAAAACACAGTGTGCGAGGATCGGCCTGGTCTCTTCTGGGCTGAAGCGGTGAAGGAGTGAGGGGGTTGGTGGAGCAGAAGCTCCCTGCAGAGAGTCGGCCGCCTGCTGCTCAGTCTGTGCTGCTGAGGCCCGCCTGGTGGTAGGTGGCACCCACCAGCATGTCGGCGCGGATGGTCAGTTCGTTGAGGGTGCGAGTTAACTCGGCG
>JACIZP010000157.1 GCA_014359355.1 Calditrichota bacterium
TTCTCATCATGGACCCAATGCCTTCGACTGTCGGCTGCCTGTGCACCGCAAGCCCCCAGTGCCACACTGAATTTGTGCACAGCGGCAGCCACGCGCCTGCCCTGAACACCCGCGGCGCGCAGCCATACATCTCAGGCCAACTCCAACCCCGGCCGCAGGCACAAATCGGTTGACGGATTCGCGGGAAATTTGTACATTGCGACCTTGCGTGCCCGGAGGTCGCGCATGACTGAGCGGCCTCGGAGAGCGCGCATGAGAGAGTACGCTAAGGTGAGGAGATTGCCATGAGACGTTTTGAGAAAACATCGATGGACGGCAACACGGCTGCTGCCCACGTGGCCTATGCGTTCAGCGACGTGGCAGCCATCTACCCGATTACGCCTTCCTCCCCCATGGGGGAACTCGCCGACGAATGGGCAGCTAAGGGACGGAAGAATATCTTCGGCCAGGTGGTGGATGTGATCGAGATGCAGTCGGAGGCAGGGGCTGCGGGCGCGGTGCATGGCTCGCTGTCGGCAGGGGCCTTCACCACCACCTTCACCGCTTCGCAGGGGCTGATGCTCATGCTGCCGAACATGCACAAGATCGCCGGCGAGATGCTGCCCACGGTTTTCCACGTGTCGGCGCGCTCGCTTGCCTGCCAATCGCTGTCGATCTTCGGCGACCACTCCGACGTGATGTCTGCCCGCAACACCGGCTTTGCCTTGATGGCTGCCGCTTCCATCCAGGAGATCATGGACCTGGCGGTGGTGTCGCACCTGGCTACCCTCAAGTCCAAAGTGCCTTTTCTCAACTTCTTCGATGGCTTCCGCAGCTCGCACGAAATTCAAAAGATCGAAGTCATCGACTACGACACCATGCGAGAGATGCTGGATTGGCGCTACGTCGAGGAGTTCCGCAGCCGCGCCCTGAATCCGGAGAGGCCACGCGTCAAAGTCGGTGCCGAAAACCCTGATGTCTACTTCCAGGGCCGCGAGACGGTGAACAAGTACTATCAGGCCTGCCCGGCCATCGTGCAGGAGTACATGGATCTGCTGGCAAAGTACGTCGGCCGGCAGTACCACCTGTTCGACTATGTGGGCGCGCCGGACGCCGACAAGGTGATCGTGGCCATGGCCAGCGGCTGCGAGACCATCGAGGAGACCATCAACTACCTGAACGCCAAGCGCGGCACAAGGCTCGGTCTGGTGAAGGTGCGCCTGTTCAGGCCATTTGCCGCCGAGGAGTTCGCCAAGGCCGTGCCCAAGACGGTGCGCAAGATCGCGGTGCTGGACAGAACCAAGGAGCCAGGCTCCATTGGCGAGCCCTTGTTCTTAGACGTAGTGGCGGCGCTGAAAGGGCGACCGGAGGTCACCATCATCGGCGGCCGCTATGGCCTCTCCTCCAAGGAGTTCACGCCATCGATGGTCAAAGCGGTGTACGACCACTTAGATGGCAAGTGCACTCACGGCTTCACGGTGGGCATCACCGACGATGTCACCTTCACCTCGATCCCGATCAACGAGCGGCTCAATACCGTGCCGGAGGGCACCATCTCCTGCAAATTCTGGGGATTGGGTGCCGATGGCACAGTCGGTGCTAACAAGAACTCCATCAAGATTATCGGCGACAACACCGACATGTACGCGCAGGGGTACTTCCAGTACGACTCCAAGAAGTCGGGCGGCATCACGCGCAGTCACCTGCGCTTTGGCCATTCGCCAATCCAGTCCGCGTACTTGGTGGAGGACGCCGACTTTATCGCCTGCCACAACCAGGCCTTCATCGGCCGCTACGACGTGCTGGAAGGAATCAAGGAAGGCGGCGTCTTCTTGCTCAACTCCAACTGGTCACGCGAAGAGGCATTCGAGAACCTCACCGAGGACATGCAGCGCACCATCATCGAGAAGAAGGTCAAGTTTTACAACATCGACGCGCTGCGCATTTCGGAGGAGGTGGGGCTCGGGCGGCGGATCAACACGGTGATGCAGGTCGCCTTCTTCCTCATCTCCCGCGTGCTGCCCCGCGACACAGCCATCGCCATGATCAAGGAGGCCATCAAGAAGACCTACGGCAAAAAGGGCGAAGACTTGGTGAAGATGAACTGGGCGGCAGTGGACAGGACGGCGGAGGCACTTGTGGAAGTGCCAGTACCTCCCACCCTCCCCGGGAAGCACCGCGAGGCTAAGAAGCTCGTGCCCGACGATGCGGACGAGTTCACCAAGAACGTCATCGAGCCCATCATGCGCGAGAAGGGCGACCAGATTCCGGTTTCCCAGATGCCCTTCGATGGATATGTGCCGTCAGGTACCTCCGCCTTGGAGAAGCGCGGCATTGCGCCTTACGTGCCGCATTGGATCCCGGAAAACTGCATCCAATGCAACCAGTGCTCGTTCGTCTGTCCGCACGCGGCCATTCGCGCCAAGCTCATCGATCGCACCTTGCTGAGTGGCGCACCTGCCACTTTCAAGACATTGCGCGCCACCGGCAAGGATGGCGAGCAATACGACTACAAGGTGCAGGTATTCGTGGAGGACTGCGTCGGGTGCCTGAATTGTGTCAACGAATGCCCGAAAGAGGCGCTGGTGGCCAAGCCCATCGAGGAGGAACGGGCAGCAGGGGAAAACGACAATGTCGCCTTCTTCCTGTCACTGCCCGAAAACGTGTTGAGCACCGTGGTCAAAGAGACTACGGTCAAAGGGAGCCAGTTCCGGCAGCCACTGTTGGAGTTCTCGGGTGCGTGTGCCGGCTGTGGCGAGACGCCGTACGTACGCCTGCTGACGCAACTCTTTGGCGAGCGCATGATTATCGCCAACGCCACTGGCTGCTCCTCCATCTGGGGCGGCACCTTCCCGACCATCCCTTACACCAAGACCCCCGAGGGCTACGGCCCTGCCTGGGCGAACTCGCTCTTTGAGGACAACGCTGAATATGGCTTTGGCATGCGCTTGGCAGTGGATGCGAACCGTCGGCAATTGCTGAGCCACGTGGACCGCATCCTGGCCATGGGCGTGGATGGCGAGCTGAGGAGCGCGCTCCTCAAGGCCAAGGAGCTGTGGGAGGACACGAGCCAGACCGCCATGGAGAACGCGCGCCTCATTCAGCGGCTGCTCCCCGGGGCGATCGCCAAGGCTGGCGACGAGGCGAAGACGGTGTTGAGCCGCATTCGCGAGCTGGAGAGCTACTTCGTGGACAAGAGCATCTGGGCCATCGGCGGCGACGGTTGGGCCTACGACATCGGTTACGGCGGCCTGGACCACGTCATGGCCGCAGGACGCAACGTGAACTTGCTGGTCCTGGATACGGAGGTCTATTCCAATACCGGCGGTCAGGCCTCTAAGGCCACGCCGCTCGGTTCGGTGGCCCGCTTTGCCGAGTCCGGCAAGCCGACCAAGAAGAAAGACTTGGGACTGATGATGATGAGTTACGGCTATGTGTACGTGGCCTCGGTGGCCATGGGCGCCAACAAGAATCAGTTGCTCAAGGCGCTGGTGGAGGCTGAGGCCTACAAGGGGCCGTCCATCATCATTGCCTACGCTCCCTGCATCAATCACGGGATCGACATGTCCTTCACGCAGCAGGAAGAAAAGAAGGCGGTGGATGCGGGCTACTGGGTGTTATACCGCTACAACCCCATGCTCAAGAAGGAAGGCAAGAACCCCTTCATTCTCGATTCGAAGGAACCGCAGATCCCTGTGGCAGAGTTCTTGGAAGGCGAGAAACGCTACAACTCGCTCAAGATCAACTTCCCGGAGAAGGTGCAGAACTACTGGCCGCAGTTCCAGGAGGTGGTCAAGGAGCGTTACGCCTTCTACAAGAAGCTGGCTGAGTAGGAGCTGAAACGGAGGGTCCCCCTGGATGTCAGTGGGACCCTCTTTTGCGTAGGCAGTAGCCATAAACCGTCACCACCCTCCCCAGGGGGAACCCAACCACAGATAGCAGCGATGCTCACGACCCTTGTCGGCTGTCGCACCTGGCCAAGGCTATAGGAACGACACGGACCACACGAACTGACGTACCTTTGTGGCGTAAAGCGAAGTCGCGAGCTGCCGCCACGGCGACCGCATGGCTCGGAAGTCTTTGCTCTCCGAGCTGAGTGGGAACCGCTAATAAGGCCGATGGCCGCGCCTTACCCCCTTGAGAAAGTCAACCACGGATAGGACCGATAGCCACACGCCATTGGCGGTTTGACGGACGCTGCGGCAGAACGTTGGTCAACTTCACACCGCCGGGACAGAGCAGCGGTCGACAGCGGCGGAAACAAAAAGGGGAGGCCGCAGGGCCAGCGACCTCCCCAAAGAACATGTTCGCGCCAGCTACTTTTTTTCGTCTTTCTTGAGCTGGCTCTTTTGGCACTGGCCTTTGCAAGCGCCAGGCTCGTGTCCTTTGCACTCACCCGCAGCGTGCTTCTCAGCACAAGAGGCCTTATCTTTGCACTCCTCCTTGCACTGCTGCTCGCAGTTTTGCTTGCATTGCTCGTCGCACGCTTGGCCTTCGTGCTTGCACTCCCCCTTTGCGTTCTTATCTTTGCACTTCTCGACCACCTGTTCCTTGCACGGCGTGCTCTTCACCTGCTTGCCATCGTCGATGGCAGTAAATCCCAACAAGAAGCACGCCACTGCGACCAGCAGGCCGACGACGAAAAGTTTCTTACGCATCCTTCACCTCCTCTGGTTTGGACATTCGCTCCGGACAACAGGACAATCTGCACCCCCTTGGCCGCCTGCCCCCTCGAGGCGTTGACAAGGCAGATCCACGTTCAATCTTGCTCTGATCATAGCCAAGTAGGCAGTGGCCTGCTCGGGCGTGAGAATCCGGCGTTCGCGCATGATGGCTGCCACGGCGCGCCGCTGCATGATGGACTGCAGGGAGTCGATCCTGTCCATGCACACCGCAATTGCCTGCGTGTCAGGCTCTTCGGCGACCAGCAAATCCACCAACCGCAGGCGCTCCCTGTGCAGCGCCAGACACACCCCCCCCGTCTCTGCGGCAAAGCAATGACGCGTACTGTCGATGGCCTGTGCCTGGTGCGGGGAGAGCGCCAGGCCCTCGCACAGGGGCCTTGCAGGCGAGACCTCCCGCCGCGAGGCGAGCAGTAACCGCGCCGTCAGAGTCGCCACTAGGACGATGTTCACGGTCGCTGAAAAGAGTAGCGCCAGCAGGAGAGCTCTCTGCTTCATCGCGGGCCTCCTCCTGAGCTTAAGTCGGAATAAGCCCTGGGCAAGGACCCAGGCGGGAGTGTCTCAAAGACCAATCGGTAGCTCAACGCATCGAGTTGCTCGGGGGACCGTGTGTTGGCCGAGCGCCCTACCTCCGCCGAGGGCCCAAAGAGCAGCCTGCCCAGCAACAAGCCCACCGCCACACCCAAAGCCACCACCCCGGCCGTCGATAAGGCCGGCACCCACCTGGCGCCAAAAGCGGCCCAGCGACCCTGTTCCTGCCCGGCGTCTATCGTGCGCGCTTTCACCCGATACCATAGCGCAGCCGAGGGCGTCAACTCCACCGGGGGCGCAACCGCCTGCCACAGCTCCCCCAAGCGCGCGGCGTGACGCGCACAAGATGCACACTCGCGCAGGTGGTCAGCCACCCGCTGCGACTGGCGCTCGGATAGCTCGCCGTCTACGTAGAGCAAGAGCCACTCTTGTACCTTGGCACACCTCATTGTCCTCACCTCGTCTATCCTATTTGACACCCACCTCGTCGAAAACATGCGCTCATTCTTCACGGAGCGCGGCAGAGAGCACCCGCGCCAGATTCTCCTTGGCGCGGTGCAGGCGCGACTGCACCGAGGCAACCGAACAGCCCATGATGGCGGCAATCTCCTGACAAGAGAGCCCCTCGTACTTCTGCAGGACCAGGGCTGCACGTTGCGCCGGTGGCAAGGACTCTATCGCCCGCCACACCAGCAGTTGCGCCTCCTGCCGCTCCGCCAGCACGTCGGGGCGCTCCGAGCCATGAGCAACCTGTACTCCGCTTGCTTCCTCCAGCTCCTCGATTGTGCCAAGCGGGTCATGCCGCTTGGCTCGCCGCAAGTGGTTGAGGCACAAATTGGTGGCGATGCGATAGAGCCAGGTCAGCGGTTGGGCCTCGTGCCGGAAGGAGCTCGCCTGCCGAAAGACCCTCACGAAGACCTCCTGCGTCAGATCGCTGGCGTCTTCACGGTCCCTCACCAAACGGAAACAGAGGTTCAACACCAGCCGTGCATACTGCCGGTAGAATTCGGTGAACGCCTCGGCGTCGCCAGCCGCGATCCTGTCAATCAAATCGTTGTGCACCTGTCTCTTCTCAAGAGGCACTGTCTGTTCAATAATGTTTGACACCGGAGCAGACAAGAACGTGCGAAAAAAACGACAGGTCCTCGCAAGAGGACCTGTTCATTCGCACTATCAAAGTCGAGATACGTGGAGGTTCAACGGTCGAGGGCGCCGCCTATGGCCTGTTCAATCATGGCCTTCAGTTGTGTGCGTGAGGGTGCGCGACCAGCCGCCACCACCTTGCCATTGATAACCAAGGCTGGCGTAGGCACCAGACCAAAGCGCGCAATATCCTTCAGGTCGCGCACGTGCTGGAAATCGGCCGCGACCCCCATTTCCGCCAAGATGGCCAGGATATCGGCCGTCATGCGCTCGCAGAAGGTGCACCCAGGGCCCAATACACGGATGACCAAACCGGGACTACTCTCGTCTTCGGCTACTGCCATCCCCATAGCTTTGCGATAGAGCTTGAGCAACGCTTCTCCGTACTCCGCCTCCTTCTGTGGGGGAACGTAGTTCTCCGCCTTGATAGCCGCCAATAGGAAAGTTTTCACCTCTTCGTCGTGTGCAAAGCGGCGTACCTTTGCCTCGGCTAGCGCCTCTTCCACCCCAATCAGGCCCACCGGCCGGCCGCTGATGGTGACGGTTGTTATGGCTCCCATCTCATGCCCTCCTGGTCGTCGTCGACCTCAACGGTGCAGGCGGACTCCCATGCTCAGGCTTCTGATCCCGCCAGCTTCCCAAGGAGGTCCTTCAGCTCAGCAAGCGATGGGACTCGCCCGCTCAGCACCACCTTGCCATCGACCACAAGCGCCGGGGTAAAGACGATGCCCAGCTTTGCGTATTCTTTCAAATCTCGTACATGCACGATGTCCGCCGCCAGACCCAGCTCAGCACACGCGTCGTACACCCGCCGCTCCAAAGTGTCGCAGCGGGGACACCCCGGACCAACAACCTGAATCGTCAACACCCGAGACTGTTCACTCATCTTCTTTCCCTCCTCGACAATCGAACCACATCAACCAACCATGTCGGTGCAGCCAAGGGGCCCGCCTCGGCAGGGCCCATCCTCGGCCTGAGCCGCAGCGCGACATTGACCAAGCTGACCAGGATTGGCACTTCCAGCAGCGGGCCGATCACGGTGGCAAACGCCTGGTTCGACTGGATGCCGAAGATCGCCACCGCCACGGCAATGGCCAGTTCAAAGTCGTTGCTGGCGGCCGTAAAGGAGACCGCAGTCACCTGCGCGTAGTTTGCTCCCAGTCGGCGGGCAAGTAAGAACGTCACAAACCACATCAGGAAGAAATACACGGTCAGCGGCACGGCCACGCGCAGCACGTCGAGCGGCAGCTTGATGATGTACTCGCCCTTGAGCGAAAACATTACTACGATGGTAAAAAGCAGCGCCACCAGGGTGATGGGACTGATCTTTGGCGTAAACACGTTCTCGTACCACTCGCGCCCTTTGCGGTGGAGTAAGGTCGTGCGCGTGATCAGCCCGGCAAGGAAAGGGATGCCAAGGTAGATGAACACTGTCTTGGCCGCTTCCAAAATGGAGATGTGAACGTCAATACCTTTTGCCAGTCCCAGCCAATTCAAGGCCAGAGTGATAAACAGGTAGATGTAGACAGCGTAGAAGAGGACCTGGAACACGGCGTTAAAGGCGACCAGACCCACAGCTAGTTCACGGTCCCCTTCGGCCAACTCATTCCAGACAATGACCATGGCGATGCAGCGCGCCAATCCGACGAGAATGACACCGACCATATAGTCTGGATGGTCACGCAGAAACAGGATCGCCAACAAGAACATGACGATGGGCCCCACGACCCAGTTCTGGAGAAGCGACAAGACCAGAAGCCGCTTGTTCTGGAATACTCTCCCCATCTCTTCATACTTGACTTTTGCCAACGGCGGGTACATCATAAGGATAAGTCCCACCGCTATGGGCAAAGAGGTTGCGCCGACTTGCAGACTGGCGATGAAGCGCGTCACCCCAGGCACCAGGTAGCCCAAACTCACGCCGCCTGCCATCGCCAAGAAGATCCACAAGGTCAGGAACTTGTCCAAGAGAGACAGCTGCTTACCGGTCTGCTCACTCATCCCGCCTTCCTTTCCGACAGTTTGCGTTCCATTGACTTCCCGTTCTTGCCACCGATCGGGCGCTATGCCGAAGACAGGGCGACTAACACACCGGGCATCTCCTCCACGAACGCTCTGATCTCGTCACGCACACGGCGGTAGATCTCCATGGCTTGCTCCTCGGTGCGCGCCCGGCGCGCCAGTTCCGGAGGGTCCTCGAAACCCCTGTGCACTCGTTTGCCCGCACCGGGAAACACTGGACACGTTTCGCGGGCGTGGTCGCATACGGTGACCACATAGTCGAAGGGAATGTCCATCACCTCGCGCACGTGCTTGGAACGCTGGCTCGAGATGTCCACGCCAGCTTCGGCCATGGCGGCCACCGCGCGTGGGTCGACCTCCTTTGGCTCAATGCCCGCAGACCAGGCCTCGATGGTGTCGCCCTTCAGGTGGCGCGTCCAGCCCTCGGCCATCTGGCTGCGGCACGAATTGCCGGTGCATAAGAAGAGCACTCTCAGCTTTCTCTCCATGGGCCCTCCCGTCTCAAGCTGCAGTCCACAGGAGATAAAGCCCCCCTACAATCACCAACACGCCGCAGATGCGTCGTACTACCACCGTAGTCCGTGAACGCTCGCTCCACTGCAGGTAGTTTTGCACTGCCCCCGTGAACGTGCCTGCCAACACGATGAGGAAACAGTGTCCCACGGCATAGGCCAGTACCAGCGAAATTGCATAGACGACGTTTGACGTGGCCACCTTGAAGACCACCCCGAGCATCGGCGCCATGAAGGCAAAAGTGCACGGCCCCAGCGCGAGTCCGAAGAGCAAGCCGATAACCAGGGCAGCCAACAGACCTCCCCTATGCAGGCTGGGATGCGCCCCTCCGCCAAGCCAAGGCACGTCCATCACCCCCAACAGATAAAGACCGATGGCAAAAAAGATGACCGCCACGACATAGTTGCCCACCGCACCCAGGTCGCCCAACATGCGGCCCGCGAGGCTGGTCAGCACGCCCACTAGGGCGATGGTGAGCAGTATCCCGGTGGCGAAAACCAGGGCGAGCACAAATGCGCGCCTGGTGGTGACGTGCCCCTGGCCGTCGATGAAACCAACCACTAACGGGATGCTTGCTAAGTGGCAAGGACTCACCAGGATGCTCAAGAGGCCCCACAAGAAAGCCCCAACGAGGGCCAGGGCGGGCGAACCACCCATGGCCAAGGAAAGCCACTCCAGAACCGCTCGCATCTACTCCAGTCCCAACTCGCGCAGTTTGCTGACGATTTCCTCTTTGGACATGAAACCCTCATGGCGCCAGAAGACCTTCCCTTGGCGGTCAAAGAAGACCTGCGTGGGGATGACCCGCACCTGATACTGGCGGGCCAACCGTCGATGCTGGTATACATCCAAGAGCAAGATATTCGCCTTCCCTTCGTACTCCTTCTCCAGCTCGGCGAAGATGGGCTTCATCATCTTGCACGGGACGCAGGTGTCGGAGCCAAGGTCGAGCACCGTAGGCTTACCGCTGCGCAACGCAGGCTCCAGCGGGTCCGGTGGCTGGGCAGCTCGCTGTGCCGCCAACCATTCCTCGTTCTTGACAATCTTCGCCGCAGAGCGAAGGCTGTCAATAAGCGAAGAGACAGAGGCGACGAACTTCTGTCGGCCCAAATAGTCGCGAATGCTGCCCTCCACCTGCTCAAAAGTGGCACCCTGTACCTCGTCGGCGTGTTCGGCGTAGAAACGTCTGGCCTCGGCATCTGACACTTGCACGGCGCTCCCCAAGGCGTCCACCAGCGCCTGGATGGTACCGTCCTGGCTCTCGCCCCCGGAGGAATCCGCTGCCGTCAGCCCGCGGCGCCTGGCCTCGTTGAGGAGCAAATCCCGGACAATGAGCTGGTCCAAAAAGGCCTCCATGTCGCCTTCAAACTCCTGCTTGTACTGAGGCGGCAGGCTCTCGAAGGTAGTGCGTAGATATTGCTCGGTAATTGCCCTGCCGTTCACCAGGGCCACAGTGCCCTTGGGAAGGACCGCAGGCGCCGCCACTTCTACAGCCTCAGCAGACTCTTGCCCGGACGTCACCTCTTGCGCCTCGGCTCCAGTCCCCAAGTCTTTCTCCGCTCCGGCTGTCAGTTCCGCGACAGGTGCTGCCTGACGTGTCCCCTTGCCCACTCTGCCACGCAATAGCAGCACAACACCCACTGCCACCAGCAACACAACGACGACCGCTATTCTTGCCGTACGATTCATCTCTCTACCTTTCTCGGGCTCCACGCCCGCAAGTTGAGGCCCACCAGACGCCACGCACAAGCTGTCCCTGGAAGGCCACGACCGCATGCCCCCGGTACGCCACTTCTGCCCCCATTCAGAACCGAATCACCAACTTTGCCACAGTAAAGTAGATCAATAGTCCAAGCGCGTCGATCAGGGTGGTGATCAAGGGGCTGCTGACCACCGCCGGATCGAGGCGTAACTTGGTCACAACGATGGGCAGGAGGCTCCCCAGGAGGTTGGAAATGAAGATGATGCACACCATGGACAGGCCGA
>JACIZP010000158.1 GCA_014359355.1 Calditrichota bacterium
CCGTCTCCAACAAATACCGATCCCCCACCCGAAACGGCTTGGTCGTCACTATCCGCGCCACATCCCCCACCCCAGGCGGCACATCCTGCCCCTCCCTCGGCCTACTCAACACGATCGTCCACGTGTGCACCTTCCTGTTGCCCACCCTCTCGCGGAAGGTGATCCAATCGCCACTCGTCCAGGTCGCCTTCATCTCTTCGCTCGTATCCTGGCGGGAATCGTAGAAAATGTCCCATTCCACTTTTTCGGCACTGGTGATGTTCCAAACGGTAAAGGGCGCAGTCTTGCCGGTGGCATACCCTTTTTCGCGCTCGCCGCTAAATCTGATCTCATAGTTGGCGCGCGGCGGGCTACCCACGCGCCGCCCGGTGATTCTCCATGTGCAGGGGGACGTCTCCTGCCCGCGCCACCAGCCACTGCTATCCTGCCAAACTCCTTGCGTGTCGAACCCGCACACCCATAGCCGTAGTCCGTCGAACACCGGACCCTCCTGGCCGCGCGTCTCCGGCACCTGTGCAAGCACCGTCGCCCCCCGATCCTGATCATACACCCAGTAGCATACATTGCCCGGCCTGCTCGTGTCATCGAAGGCGATGGTATAGGCGTGGCCCGTTACTCGAAATTCGTCCACCACTTCCACCAGAATCGAGCCATTGCCCAGCGTCCCCGGAAGCGGTCTAATGACCGTCGTGGGTCCAACGTAGTTGCTCGGCACCACTCCTGGAACTACCCTTACCAGGTTGCAGTCTCTGCCGGGGTCTGTGCCCTTGGGGCTTTCCAATGAGGGAAACGGCGGCCAGCCCTCGGGATTATACAGCGGGTCGGACCGCACCCCACGATCGTAGGAGCAGACACTGTACCAGTAAGTGACCCCGTTGGTAACCGTGGTGTCGGTCCAGGCGTGGGCGAGCCCGTTCTCGGAGCCGAGGTTGGCATGAGGATACTGAGGGTCGAGCCCGTAGTAGCCGTCCCTTAAGTCAAACTGCGCCATAAGCTCCCAATCAGCGCCTTGCGCCCCGTCTATGCCCGCTTGATGGAGGAGAGGGTCAACCGTGGTACGGTAGATGCGGTAGCCTTCAAAGTCCTGGTAGCCGAATATGAGGTCGCGTGCCTGCTCTGCCGCCCTGTCCCAGTACAGGGTGACGCGTCGGTTGCCGGGCACGGCGTAGGCCTGGGGAGCGGGAGGAGGGCCGGACCGTTGGTAACCGAGTTCGTACACGCGCCGCGCCGTGCGCGCGTTACGCTTGAGGCCCACCAGATCGTCGCCAATCACCAGCGCGGCAACCAAACGGAGCGTGTCCCCAGGTGGCCAGACAAAGGGCCCGCTCGAAACCAGGAAGGTGGCGTCGCACAGCTCTTCAGGATATCTGCTTGCTATGCCCCCAGGAGAGTCGAAATGGGGGTCCAAGCGCCCGGTAGTGTCCGGGATGAAGAACTGTTCCTGCAACTCCTTCGGAAGACCGCACGTATCGCCGCTCAGCACCTTGTACTGCCAAAAGTCCCTATCCTTTCGCCGGTAGAAGTCAATGGGGCGGCGGAGAGCGTCTGAACCTTGAGCCTGGCAAAGATGGAAACCGCTCATGCCTATCTCTTCCCCTTCCGCTTCGTCGATGTCCCCGTCCAGGTCGTTGTCAACGCCATCACCGGATGGGGCCAGCGGCGTGCGAAGCAACATGACACCGATGTAGGGCACAACCAGGTCCGGGCGGCCCATCCGAGCCCGGATGGCTTCCACAGCGTGGGGACGCTTATACCAATATCCCATCTCGTACAGCACGCTTTTACCGGTGCGCGGGTCCACTTCTCGCCGGACAAAGTCGACCAGATCCCCGTACCAGGGAAAAGGGGCCCACCGCACGTCGCAGTACAGGCCAACATAGACTCCGTTGTATTGGTACGGGGAGTCGTTGATGAGGGACAATTCGTAGAACACGACGTCGCGAAGGTAGCTATCGCCGCAGACGCGGATCTGGCACTCCACCCTGGCCCCTATCCGGTAACTTTTAGCCTCAAGATAGGTGCGCTCCGCATACCTGTCGGTGAAACAGAAGTAGAGCTCTTGGTCGCCGGCGAAAACGCCTGGCCTCTCCTTGCCGGTGACCGGGTCGATGGCCCACGAGCCTGGCCAGCGATGCAGGCCGTAGAGGTCAAGGGGCCATGTCTCTGGGCATGTGGAAGTAGCCATCACCGGGACCAACGGCATGTCACTGTCCGGGTAGAGCTGACCAAGGAGAACCTCCCCGGAAAAGTACCTGCCAATCGCCCCAGGGCATGGACCCCAATCCGGTCCGTCCTCGGCTCCTTCTGCCGCAGTAGCCGACACGCCTTCGGCCACCGCAGGGCCAAGAGTGACGGTGTCACCTACTGCTGGATCGAACGCGCGGGGCGTCCATGGTCCCTCGGGAATTCCGACAAGCAGATCAATGCCGTGCCAAAAAGCGCCCCCACGGCACCGCGACTGCGGGTATCCCGCCGAGCAAGACCACCCAAGGTGACCGTTGGGGAGGGCCACCATGGGAACACGCCCCACATCGACAACCCCAAAGGAAAAGTCCGGACTCAGCCCGTACTGGGCGGCTAGCGGTACTGAGGCAAGCAGCCAGATCAGCAGGGCCCAAAGCCCCGCTTGGGCCGCCGCCCGACTCATCCCTGGTTCGCTCGACATCCTTCCCTCCTGAAACAAGAGAGGCGGTGCTATCTGCCCGCTTCTGGGGCGGAGCCAGCTATGGTGCGACCATCATTGGTAAAAGAGGTAGAAGTCGTGCCACTCGTCCTGTCCCTAGCAGAGGAAGGAGTAGTAATCATTCATGCCATCGTAGGAAGCTACCACATCAATCCAGAACGGAGGAGAACTAGGGGCGCGACAGCCATCCAGGCAGACCCGGTAGAAACCGCTCCCATCGCTCGCGCCCTCGGCGCACGCGGTGCCGTTCTTATAGGCGGTAACCACGGCGCCCGCCGCAATGAACCAGGTGTGAACCTTGTCGTGCCAGTAATACGTGTGACCTTCTCTACGGTTGGCCTCAGTGCGAGGGTGCGTGGGGCGCGGAGAAAGAACCAACGGGGCAAAAACGAGGCTCAGCAAGCCGAAGCATATCGATGCCCGCCACTGCCGATACATGTCATCACCCCCTTTGGCAATTCCTGGTTCCAGCAGTTCGTTAGCGGAGAGCATCGCCTCCTGGCTAATTTAGCAAGAGACAAGCTGTCCGTCAAGCGAATTACTCTTCGGGCGCAGCCCTGGGAGAGGGTGTTCCAAGCTCTTCCCGTGGCACTGGCTACGACTTGGCCTAACCGGTGAACAGCCTACTGATCTCATCCTGAGGGAAAGCGGGCAGGGGGATCAGCTCTCCCGCCCGACGCAGCATGAGGCCTCGCTCTGCTTCCACCGCACGGCCGATCACCCGCGCCTCGATGCCGGCTGCCTGGAGCGCGGCTACAATGCGGCTGCTGTCGCCGGCAGGGGCGCCAATGAGCAGGGCCCCAGAGGCAATCGTGCCCAACGGGTCAAGCCCGTACTGGTCACACAGGATCTTGCACTCGGGCAGAATGGGGATGCGATGCTCGTCAATTTCCAGGCCCACCCCGGCGGCGGCAGCCAACTCGCGCAGGCCAGTGACCAGCCCGCCCTCGGTCGGGTCGTGGAGGGCGTGCACGCTGCCGGCCTGGCAGGCAATGGCAGCGTCGCGCACCACGCTGATGCCCGGCGAGAAAATGAGGTTTCGGCAACGGGTCACCAGCTCTGGCCCGAAAAGCTCGGTCAACTCCTGGGCGCGCTCGCGGGCAATGATGGAGCCTCCTTCGATGGGCACGCCCTTGGTCAGAATGATGTGATCCCCCGGCTGCAGCCCAGCGCTGGTCACCAGGCGCTCTCTGGGGACCTCCCCCAACATCTGCCCCACCACGATGGGTCGGTCGAGCCCGACGGTGATCTCCGTGTGGCCTCCACAGAGCACGATGTCCAACTCCTGGCAGGCCTGGGCAAGCTGGGCAAAAACCGTTTCGGCCATCTGCTCGGTGGCGCTTCCTTCGGGCAGGAGAATTGTGGCCAAAAACCAGCGGGGCCGAGCCCCCATGCACGCCACGTCATTGGCGTTAATCACCACCGCGTAGAAGCCGATCTCGTCGCTCACGAAGGTGATGGGGTCGGTCTTGGCCACCAGACAGCTCGCGCCAAAGTCGATCACTGTGGCGTCGATGCCGATGGCCGGGCCCACCAGCAGGCGGTCGTCGCGGCCGGTATAGCGGTGCAGTAGCCCGGCGAGAAGGTCTTGGGGCAGCTTGCCCACCTGCAGCAGGTGTTCGCGTGAAGACTTCATACCTTATCGATCCGGAAGGTCACGGTGCCGCCGCCGGTGAGCTCGCACGGGTCCAGGCACTGCACGTAGGCACTTGCGCCTTCCTTGGCGAGGCCGATGGCCACAGGCGACACCCCATGAGACAGCGCAACGTGGTAGGGTAGCAACGAGGCGAGGGAGTGAAGGCAAATGCTCGCCCGCTCATTAGGCCTCAAAATGTAACCTTCCTCCAAAAAGAAGCCATCCCCTTGGCGATATACCGGACAGTGGCCCTTCACGCTATGCACAGTGATGCGAAGACCTTGCTTTGACATTGGCTGTACCTCCCGGCACGCAGGTTAGCCGCACAGCACTGAGCCTCCGTTCACGTTGAGGATCTCCCCTGTGATGTAGGTGGCAAGGTCAGACGCTAAGAAAACGATGGCACCAGCAATCTCCATGGCAGTCCCGGCACGCCGCAGGGGGATGGTGGTGCAGATCTTGTCGCCCTCCTGGCGCAGAGCCTCCGCAGACATGTCGGTGTCCACCCAGCCAGGGGCCACGCAGTTGACCAAGATGTTGTGCGCCGCCAGTTCTGAAGCCAACGACTTGGTGAAGCTGATGATGGCCCCTTTGGTGGCCGCATAGTGGGAGTGAAACGCCTCGCCGCGCTGTCCGGCAGTGGAGGAGACGTTGATGATGCGGCCTCCGCCACGAGCGATCATCAGCGGCACCACAGCCCGGCAGCAGTAGAAGACGCTGTCCAGATTGACGCGCATCGTCTCCCGCCACACCTGTTCGTCCATCTCGGCAATGGCCCCGTAGGTCCAAATGCCCGCGTTGTTAACCAGCACGTCGATCGTGCCAAAGGCTTCTTGGGCTTCGCGGACCATCGCCTCCACTTGCGGGCGCTCGCTGACGTCGGCGCAGACCGCCAGCGCCTTGCCGCCGTGGGCGCGGATGCGCTCTACCACTTCTTCAGCTGCCGTCTTCTGGCGGAAATAGTTTACCACCACTTGCGCGCCTGCCCGGGCGAAAAGCTCGGCGGCCGCTGCCCCAATACCCCGTGAGGCCCCGGTGATAAGTACCACCTTCCCTGAAAGGTCAATGAGCCTTCCTTCCATGCCGTGCTCTCCTGGTCTGACCTGCCTGTGTGCTCCAGAATGCAAGAGCCGCCGGGCAATGAGAGCGGAGGCGGCTCTGCGTGAAAGTCAACGACTGGCTAGGTGATGAGCGCTACTGACCGAATTGATAGGTCTGCCGGTAGACCGCCAACCCGCGCTCAGGATCGGCAAACCCGAAATCGCTCCACTGCAGCACCTTGCGGAGGACGCACTCTTCCAGCTCTGGATTGTTGACGGTAGAAGAAACGATTTCCGCGTCGACCACCTCGCCGTCAGGGTTCACCCACAGCCGGACGGAAATCTCACCTCGTGTATCCGGGCTCGTGCGGAGGGCGCTCTTGTAGCAGTCCTGAATCGCGCTGTGGTGGGCGCGGATGATGCTGCTGACCTGCTCGGCGGTGCGCGTCACTCCCCGCAGCTGCTCCGCAGGGGGACGCGCTGCAATGTTGCTTTGTACCCTCTCGAAGCTGGTGGTCCGCTCCACGGCGCGTTCGCTAACCTGGGCCAGCGGCGCCACCTCACCCACCAGTTGAGCGATGTCATCTGCCGGTCGGGCTGCGCGTCCACCCTTCAGGTTGCCTGCCGAGGTCACCACCCTCCCACCACGCAACCCCCCTTGTTCACCGCGGGGGACGGTCAAGCCATCCAATTGTGCCAGCACCGTCTCCAGTTCGCGCACGTTGCCATTGGCAGACTGGAGAACAGTGGACATGCCTGCCACATCCACGGCCCCACTGCCCGCGCCACCGATCAGGCGCAGCACACCGATAGAGCGCACCGTAGCAGCACGTGCTGCTCGGGTGTCTGCCCGCACTTCGGCTGCCGCATGGGCGCCTTTGGCCATGCTTTCGGCAGCCGGCCCTGCGGTCTCCGTCGTAGCTCGTTCAAATCCCGCAGCCACGGAAGGCTCGCGCGCGGCCAGCACCCTGGGCAATATTTCCTCCCCTGGCGTTCGCACGCCCTGCGCGGGAAGCTCCTCCCGCACCCGCCGCTTCACGATGAGATCGACATAGGGCTTCGGGATGGCCACTTCGGCCGGTCCCCTCCCCGGCATTTTCAAGTGGCCCAACCAATACAGGATGAGTAGAACGTGGAAGACAAGCGAGAGGAGGACGATCCCCACAAAGAGGCGATCCACGCCACTGAAAAGCTTCTTGCGAAACTCCTTGGGGAGCTCTTTCAGCTCATGGGGCATGCCCCCGGGAGCGGGGTCCCAGGCCGCTGCACCAGTCGCATATGTGCCTTTGCCGTGCTTCACACTCTCCGTCGTCGCGAGATAGGCGAAGCCGCCACGTCCAAAGCCGCTGTAATGTACATCACCACGATCAAAAAGTCAAGCATAAAGTTTTGACAAGACTGCCACCTGTCCTCGCTCGCCGCATGGACAACGTTCTTTTCGCCTCTTGCAATTCTCCCCAGAATTCACTATCATTAAACGGACAAGCACAAGAATCTGAGGGCAAGCAATGACAACCGCCTTTCCCGTGGTGAGCGAAGAGCAACTGGTGGCAATTGTCAAGGACGCCCGCGCCTCCGGTGCCAGGATTGTCTGGACCAATGGCTGTTTCGATCTCCTCCACGCCGGCCACATCCGCTACCTGCGCCAGGCAAAGGAGCTGGGCGACCTGCTCATCGTCGGCCTCAACAGCGACCGCTCGGTGGCCCAGTGGAAGAGTCCAGACCGTCCCTTCGTTCCCCAAGAGTACCGCCTTGAAGTGCTGGCGGCCATCCGTTACGTCGACTATGTGATTCTCTTTGACGAGCGCTCGCCGGTCCGCCTGCTGCGCTTACTGCAGCCCGATGTGTACGTGAAAGGCGGCGACTACACCATCGACACCATCGACCAGACGGAACGGCGCGTGGTGGAAGGCTATGGCGGCAGCATTGTCATCCTGCCGAAGGTGGAAGGGCTCTCCACCTCAGACCTCGCCAAGCGCGTGAGTGAGGTAATGTTGCGCGCCAGCCAACGCTCACGCTGACCCTTGGCCTGCCAGGTCGAGGGCCACCAGACTGACCACCTGGGCAAAGTCCACCAGCTGCTCGATCTCCACGCGCTCGTTAGCCACGTGGAAGGCTGTATCATCACCCGGGCCGAACCCCACTGCCGGGATACCTGCCAAGTTGAGCGTCTTTGCAAAGGTCCCTCCCCCCATGCCAATAGGCTGCGGCCGCCACCCCAAGAGCTGGTCCACGTTCCGCTGAATGGCAGCAACGAGCTCGTTGTTGGGGTCTATGGCATGAGGCTCGCTGGCTGACTGCACCTCCACGACAAAGTCGTCGGCAACCTGCTTGGCGAGTGCCACAAAGCCCTGGCGTACCCCTTCCACCGTCTGTCCGGGGACCATGCGCACATCGATGTACGCAGTGCACTCGCCGGGCACGATGTTCGGCGCGGCGCCACCGTGGATTTCCCCCAAGTTCACCGTGGGGCTGCCCAGGACGGGATGCACCTGGTGTGGGAGTTCCAGCTTTTCCACCAACGTTACAAACCGGGCCATCTTGTAGACGGCGTTCACTCCTCGCTCTGGGGTGGAACCATGCGCTTGCACCCCTCGTGCTCTCACCCGCAGTACTAAGCGCCCTTTCTCCGCCACATCGATGCTCCGCATATTCTCGCCGATGTCCGGGATGATGGCACAGGTGGGGTGAATGAGCTTCTCCTCGAGGAGGTAGCCGATGCCAAAATCACCCTCTGGGGCGGAGGCTTCTTCATCGGCAAGCGCAGCGACAAGGAACTGGCCCCCCAGGTCATCATCGCCTACGACCTCTTTCAGCACCCGCGCGGCAAGCAAAGAGGCCGCAAGAGGCCCCTTGTTGTCCAGTACGCCCCGTCCGTACAAGAAGCCGTCCTTCTCCACGGGCGTAAATGGGTCGGTTTCCCAGCCATCGCCAGGTGGAACAACGTCCATGTGGCAGGCCACTAACAGTCTGCACCTGGCTTTGCTGCTTCCCACGCTCCCCACCACGTTACTCCGCCCGCTCTCTCGCTCGTACACCTCATACGAAATACCCCAGCGGCGGAGCACCTCAGTGACGATTGCCGCGACTCGGTACTCCTCTCCCCGCTGTTTCAAATAGGAAAAGTCCACGAGCTTTTCCGGGACAACGTTCACCGTGCGCTCGCGCACCATGCGCGAGGTGAGCTCGACGATCTCTCGCCTCACTTGCTCGCGGTGGCGAGCAAAGTAGTCGTTCACCGCTGTTCTTGCTTCCATCTGCCCTCTTATTGCCAATGGCACCTGCTCACTCAGCCGCCGCGCCTCTCTCCCGCCTGCGACAAGATCGGATGGACTTTTGGCCGCTGAAGTCTACCGGAAGGAATCTGTTGGCGCGTTTTTCGTCAAGCGCTCTTCTTTACCTGCTCCCTACGCTCATTGCGGAAGAGTTGTCATGTACAAAATCTGCCGCACAGGGCGGAGGCAATCCGCCCCCTTGAGGGAAAAAGCTCGCGAGGACTCGCCTGCCCTCCAGTCTCCCCGGACGCCACCTATTCGAGTTTCAGCAGCTTGGCAAGGTCGAGCTTCTTGCTCGTCGGCACATCTTGGGCCACAAGCTCGACATGCCGCGCATGCAGCTCCTGGAACCATGAGCGGTCTTGCTCATCGACGAAAAGATAGGGTGCAACCTGCTGTTTGCCCGGCCGGTGATGCATCCCACCGACATTGACGGTGGTGATGGGCACCCCGCGGTCCAGAAGCTGCAAGATCTCTCGCGGCGACTCCACCAACAGGAACAGTCGCTCGTCGTCGAAGCGGTTGTCGGCCAGGCTCTGGGCAGTCTCCTCGACCGTGAGCACCTCCACGGCCGTCTCCTCCGTGGCGCCGCCGGTGTAAAGCTCCCGTTCCCACGGTGATCCGGCGATTTGGTCGTTGCAGAGTAGGATGCGGTCGGGGTGGAGCACATTTCCCCAGCCGATGACCACTTGCCCGTGGACAAGCCGGTCGTCAATGCGCACCAGGACAAGGGGCATAGTTGGCCCTCGCTCTCCTCACTCTTGCCGCTCTGGGTAGGCCGAAATGCCGCGTGCCCCATCGCGGCAGACGGTCTCCACCAGCTCAGGGAAGGGGAGCCTGTCGCGCTTGGTCAGAAACGAAAGGAGCATGGGCAGGTTCACTCCAGAGATGACGCGCACGTGGGGGTGGCGCTTGGCGACTTTGC
>JACIZP010000159.1 GCA_014359355.1 Calditrichota bacterium
TGCCACAGCGCTCGCACTGATCGCCGCGCGCACCCTCTGCCCCGCACTTGGGGCACTTGCCCTCCACATAGCGATCTGCGAGAAAACGGTCGCACGTGGGACAGAAGTACTGTTCGACTACCTTCTCGACGAGATAGCCGGCCTTATGCAGCCGCAGGAAAAAGTCCTGTGCCGTCCTATGGTGGACTGGCAGCGACGTACGCGAGAAGCAATCGAAACTGATGCCGAAGCGGGCAAAGCTCTCCTTGTGGTCGCGGTGCCAGTAGTCCACCACCTCCTGCGGAGAGACGCCTTTGGCCTCGGCGGCGATGGTAATCGGCACGCCGTGCTCATCAGTGCCGCAAATGAACAGCACATCGCGACGCTTGAGCCGCTGGTAACGCACGTAGACGTCCGCGGGGAGGTAAGCGCCTGCCAGGTGTCCCAAATGGATAGGGCCGTTGGCATATGGGAGCGCAGCGGTCACCAGGAGGCGCGAGAAAGAATTTCTGTCGTCCGAGTCAGTCTTGGGCATTACATCGTCTCACTTTTTCTTTTTCCCCACCCTCTCGCCCTTGGGCAGCACCTCGCACTGCTCCAGCTGCGCGCGGGAAAGGACTTCCACACTCTGATCCTCATAACGAACATGCACCTGCTCCCGGAAGATATCCACCTTCTCCAGGACACCGGTCCCTTTGGCCGTCTTGATCCGGGAGCCCACTTCTGGAAAGGAAGCCAGCGCCGCCTTGTAGAACTGCCGCTCATAGACCAGGCAACAGAGCAGCCGTCCGCATAGGCCCGAGAGCTTCTGTGGGTTCAGCGGCAGGTTCTGTTCCTTGGCACACTGGGTGGTCACCGGCTCGAACTCGCGCAGAAACGTGTTGCAGCAGAGCTGCCGCCCACAGGCACCAAAGCCGCCGATACGCCGCGCCTCGTCGCGCACGCCGATCTGCCTGAGCTCGATGCGCACACGGTACTCCGCAGCCAAGTCCTTGACCAGCTCGCGAAAGTCCACGCGCTTTTCCGCAGTGAAGTAGAAGGTGATCTTGTTGCAGTCAAACTGGAACTCCACATCAACCAGCTTCATCGTCAGGCCGTGCTTGGCGATCTTCTCCTTGCAAACCTGAAAGGCTTCGGCCTCCTTCTCACGGTTGGCTCGATAGCGTTCCATGTCGGCAGGGCTCGGCTTGCGCAGGATGTTGCGCACCTTCATGCCGGCGGCCTTCCGCGTAATGAGCGGCCCCACCTGGTTCACGATCCCCAGGTCTTCACCCCGCTCTGCCTCGACAATGGCATAGTCGCCCGGTTTGAAGGGAAACTGCTGGGGATTGGCAAAGATCTCCTTCCGCTCTCCTTTGAAAACTATCTCTATGTAATCAGACATTGCTCTTCCTCCTGAGGGCAGCCCTCAGGCGTTGAAACAGGACAATCAGCACGAGGCTCAGCTCCAAGTTGCGGTCGATGCGGGCGATGGATTCTTCCACGGCACCGATGGCCTGCTCAAAGTCGATCTGCTCAAATGCGCCCACAAACTTCTGCAACCAGTCACAGCGGTCAAAGTTGATGAGCATGCGCCTGTTGTCCGACTCGGGGCCTGCCGCCGTGAGGACCAACGCGTCGTGGAAGATGCTGAGGAGCAGGCGCAGGTACTCCTTGACCATCGCTCTGTCGCCCAACGCGCGCAGCTGTTCGGCTTGCAGCACGTGATCGTGGTCTGCGCGGATTGCCGTGCGCAGCAGCTCGATGGCTTCGTCGCGCCGCTGATTGACGTCTTGCTCCAGCCACTCTATCGCCCTCCGGTAGCTGCCATTGGCCATGCCGGCGATAAGCCGCGCCTGTTCCGCAGGTACCTGCCGCCGCTGGATCAACGCCGCTTCGATTTCCTGGGCACTGAGCAGAGCAAAGCGCACCTGCTGACAGCGCGACACGATGGTAGGCAACAGTCCCTGCACCATCGTGGTGGTCAGGATGAGCGTGGTGGCCGGCGGCGGCTCCTCAAGGAGCTTGAGAAGCGCATTGGCAGCCTCAGCGGTCATGGCGTCCGCCTCGGCGAGGATCACCACGCGCCCGCGGCCCTCGAACGACTTGAGCGAGCTATCGTGGCGAATGGCACGAATCCGCTCAATGGAAATGACCGGGTTGGCCCATGGTCTGAGCCGTGCGTACGGTTCCTGGACGACACTGTCCAGTATTTCCCGTTCGCGGTCGGCATCTAGCTCACGCGGCGCCGGAAAGACGAAACGCACGTCTGGATGCGTCAGAGTGGTGACCTTGCGGCAACTGGCGCACTCCCCGCAACCATACGAGCCCTGCTTCTCGCAGAGGATCGCCTGCGCCAGGGCCAGGGCGGTGGCCTCTTTTCCCACGCCTTCTGGGCCAAAAAAGAGATAGGCGTGAGCCAAACGGCCGTGCTCCAACGCCCGCCGCAGAACTCTCTTTGCGCCCTCTTGGCCGATGACCTGTGCAAATGCCATAGCTTCTCGCTGCCGGTTGCGGCACTCCGCTCACGGACGTGCGCTCAGCCACTCCAAGGGATTGAGGTGGTTGGTACCCTTCCACACTTCGAAGTGGAGCACTGCACCACCCAGGACCCCCTCCTCTCCCACGGTGCCGATGGCCTGCCCAGCGGCGACTTCCTCCTGCTGAGCCACGTTGATCTCTCCCAACCGGGCGTAGACAGTGTAATAGCCTGCGCCATGATCGACAATTACGATGTTGCCGCCGCCGCGCTGCCAGGTAATCACCGCCACTTTGCCCGCCGCCACGCACCGCACCGGCGCCCCCTCGCGGCTCCCGATATCCACGCCGATGTTCTCAGTAATGGTGCCCAGCTGCGGGTGCTTATTGCGGCCGTACTTGCCCACGATCTTTCCTGCAGTAGGCCACGGCAGGCGTCCCTTCTGGGCGGCCAGACCTGCAAAAGTGGTGACGCTGCTGGACGGAGCAGTGTCCAACCGCTGCCTCTCCGCCGAAGCAATGAGCTTTTCGATGCGCTGTGCGGCCTGCTGGTATTCCTGCAGCCGGCGCTGCAATTGGCTCTTGTCGCGCCGCACCTCGGCGAGGAGCTTGGCGCGCGTGCTGCGACTGGTGCGCAGGTTCTCTTGCTCACGTCGCTTCTCGGCGAGCAGGCGCGTCTGCTCATCAAGTTGGCGGCGCAGTGCTGCCTGTTGGGCGGCAATCTCCTGTTGCTTGCCTGCCAGGTTGCGCAGGCGCAGCTGGTCGGCCTGGGCAATGCGCCTTTGCAAGCGCACCCAGGCGCGCGCTTGCGTCAGGGAACGAGCACGTAGCAGAAGCTCCAGGTCCTTGCTCCGCTCATATTTGTAGTAGTGCACGATGCGACTGCGCAGGCGCTCCTTTATGCGCGCCTCTTCCTGCTGTGCCTCTGCGGATTGTGCCCGAAGCCGCTCGATCGCCTCGCGGTTGCGTCGCTCCTGTCGCTCCAGCGACTGCAACAGGGAACGCGTGAGGGCGATCTCGCGGTCCAAGCTCGCCAGCATGTCCAGGAGCGCAGACTCGCGCTTCTCGCGTTGCGCTAACTGGGCACGGTAGCGCTCGATCTCCGCGCGCACACGCTTGAGCTCCCTCTCCTGGTCCCCCGGCGCGCTCTGCGCCCTCAGCGTCGGGGGCAGCAAGGCCAGAAAGCAGCCCATCACCCCGGCAACCACCACTTTCTCCATGCCCCGCATATGGTGCTAAGATACTCCTTCGGGCTGACAAAATCAACAGGAAAGTTGGCGCGATTTTTGAAGGCTCGCTTGCGCAGTGTGTACGACCTCGAGGGCCCGGGCGCTACGGGAGGCAAATTTTGCCCAATACCGCCCTTCGGCTGGCTCCGGTCGCGCCCGGAAGGTTACCTGGCAAACCAGCAATAGTCTCGTTGGCGAGGACGGCAAAAGAGATGGCCTCCTTGGCCTGCGCGGGAATACCGTGTGCGTCGCTGCGCTCGATCCTCGTGCTTGAGCCCAACCGGCTGGCCAGCATGGCGAGCAATGTGGGATTGCTTGCGCCGCCACCACTGACAATCAGGCGGTGCAGCGGCAGCGCAGCGCCGCCAAAGCGAACAACTGCGTCGTGGATGCTGGCGGCCGTGAGGGCCGTGGCCGTTGCCACTAGATCGGTGGGCGACAGGCCACCCGCCTTTCCTCGCCTCACGAACCAGCGGAGGAACTCTTCCCCGAACTCCTCTCGGCCCGTTGACTTGGGTGGCACCTTCGCGAAGAACGGACGCTGCATCACCTCTCCGAGGAGCGCTTCGTCGCACCTCCCTCTGGCCGCCACGGCCCCGTCTCTGTCCATGGTTCGCCGGAAGAATCGTCTCATGAGTCCGTCAATGAGCATGTTGCCTGGGCCCGTGTCGAAGGCCAGCACCTGCTCGGGGGAGCAGTCGGCAGGGAGAAGGGTGACGTTGGCGATGCCGCCGATGTTCAGCAGACCCCTATTCTCCGTGACCGAGCGGAAGAGGAGATAGTCCACATAAGGAACCAGCGGAGCCCCCTGGCCGCCCACGGCCATGTCGGCAGGGCGAAAGTCGGCCACCGTGACGATGCCAGTCCGCTTGGCGATCACCGCCGGCTCGGCGATCTGGAGCGTGCCGGTGACGTGCCGTCCGCAGAGCTCCTGAGGGACAGGCAGGTGATGAATGGTCTGGCCGTGGCTGCCGATGAGGTCGACCTCGGAAGGAGTCAGTCCGGCCTCGGCCACCGAGGCAAGCGCCGCCTCCGCGAACAGCTCGCCCAGAAGGAAATTCAGCAGACAAATGCGATCCACCCGGCCTGTCCGCACGGAAGAGCAGGCGAGGATCTCCCGCCGCACCTGCGCTGGCCAGGGCGCGGAATGGAAGTGCAGCAGCTCGAGCGACATCCGCTGGCCGGCCCCAGTAATGCGGCAGACAGCCACATCCACCGCGTCCGCCGAGGTGCCGGACATCAGCCCCAGCACCACCTTCTGGGGCTTCTGCGCAAGCTCGGACAGCCTCATGCCCCTACGCCTGCAAGCTCCCGTGCAGCTTGGCTAAGACCTGGTCGGTAACAGGGACGCCGGCCTTGTGCAATGCCAAGATGACCGCGCCAGCAACCGGCTCAAACCGGGGCCATTCGATGCTCACCGTCGGGGAGACTTTGCTCAACTCCTCGCGCATGAACGGCTCCAGGACCGGCCTCTGCTTGAACACACTGCCCACCAGTGCAACCCTGACTTCTCCACCTTCCAGGCCCAGCTTGCGGGCCACGGTGGCGGCCATCTTGCCCAGCTCGCGACCAGTGAGGGCGACAATATCCCGCGCCACCTGGTCGCCGGCAGTCGCCTCCTCGAAGACCAGCGGGGCAAAGGAGGCAATCGCCGCCCGGTCGAGGTCTCCGCCGTAGACGCGCGAGATCACCTGATCGATGCGCTCCACAGCACAGGCGCGTTCCAAGCGTGGCCGCAGCGACGTCGCCAGCCCCCTGCCGTCCAGGTCCTTGAGGGCGGCAAGGAGTGCCTCCCTACCCAGGAAGTAGCCGCTCCCTTCGTCGCCCAGGAGATAGCCCCACCCTCCACAGCGCACCAGCTGGCCGTCCGCCGACTTACCGAAGCAGATGCTTCCCGTGCCGGCAATAATGATGATGCCAGGGCCTTCGGGAAAAGCTCCGGCCAGGGCTATGCTGGCGTCGGTGTCCACTGTGATTGCCCGTGCCAGTCGCGCCTTAGTGAGCGCCTGCTGCGCTGCCTCGCGATCGCCGGGCCTGCCTGCCCCCGCCAGGCCCAAGTACATGTGATCCGGCACGAAGCTTCCCAGCCGGCTCCTCTCTCGAAGTGTCTGCAACACCTCGCCAATCACGCCCGGCAACTTGTCAGGTCCAACAACCTGCACGTTGGACACACCACCCTCCGCCTGCGCCAGAATGGAGCCGTCTTCCTTCGCCAACAAGGCCCGGGTTCGTGTGCCGCCACCGTCTATTCCGACCACCAGTGCCATAGTTCTCCCTCTCTATCCGTGAATGGTTCGCCACACCTTACGCACCGCCAGACTCACCACGGCTACCTTCAGCGCCTCCCCCGGCAAGAAGACCACCGCGCCCGACCACAGGGCTGTGGCCATGCTCATCCTTTTTCCCACTACCACATTGAGATTGACGTAGAGGTAGCTCACGCCCAAGGCCAGCACCAGCATCGCGGCGCCGCTGTTTGCTAACAGCAGGCGCCGCCACGACGGCAGCTGGCCGAGCCCCTCGCCCCTCTGCCGCACCACCATCGACACCAGCGCACTCGCCAGAGGAAACGCCAAAAGATAGCCAAACGTTGGTTGCAGCGCTACACCCAGCCCTGCGCCCGCAGCGAACACCGGCAGACCTATCAGCCCGCAAGCCAGGTAGACCAGCTGTGCAGCCAACGCATAGCCGGCCGGAAGCAGGCTTCCACCCAGAAACACGAACAGCGTCTGCAGCGTGATAGGCACCGGCCACATGGGCAGGCGCACATACGCGCCCACCGCGGTGAGGGCAGCCACCGCGCCAGCTAAGACCAAGGAAAATGCCTTGCTCTGTCTGTTCACCGTCTGAATCGCTCAGCTTCGCCATCCTCCTCAGATGGCCACATACAGAAAGAGGCAGACCTGAATCTGCCTCTCACCGCTTGCCGGAGTGTGGGACCAGTTCAAGACGACTGTCGGGCAAAGTCTTGCCGCTTCTTCTTCGAGTCGAGGTCCAGTTGCTTGAGGTACTTGCGGATCTGGAACCAGCCAAGCTTGACGTTGCCGAAGCGAGGGGTGTTGAGCTCCTTGAGTATCTTGGCGGTGCCCGCCTCAGGAAACTCGGCCACCACCCGCTTAATCTTCTCCACGATAGCCTCTTCCTCCTGCTCGCGCTCGGCAGACGCTGTCGCCATCGCGGCTCCGGCCGACTCCCAGCCGCTAGCGGCCTGCTCCTCACCTGCCGGCACCACTACACGGCCCTTAGCCCGAGCCTCGGCATCAAAGTCCCTGATCGCTTCTTCTACCGTGTCGAAGGCTTTGAGGATGTAGTGAAATTCCAATAGCTCAAAGACCTCATACACGTCGGGGATCATTCCCACCAGTTTGAGGTCGCCCCCTTTCTCGCGAATGCCTTTGATCTCGCTAATGAAGATGCCCCAGCCCGCGCTACTGATGTAGTCCACATTGGCAAGGTCGATGATGACGTTGTAGGTACCGGCCTTGAGTAGCGAGGACAGCGAGTGTTCCAGCTCAGCCGAGGTCGTGGTGTCGATGTAGCCGCCCACCTTGATGATGGCGATGTCATCCCTGCTGCTCGGCTTTTCAACAGATAGCTGAATACCTTCCATAGGCGAGCATCTCCTGATGTGCAGTGACCAGGACACCGTTCGGCGATGGGCAGGGCGTTTGCACTGCCCTTCAGCCAAGGTGTCAAGCCGGATGTAATATATCAGAAACGGCCGTAAAAGTCAACCTGAAAGTTGCCTCTACCTGCCATGATGGCTGCGCTTGGCCAGAAGTTGCCGCGCTCTCTCGATGTTCTTCTCGATGTCCTTGCGGCTGGGGTCGAGACGCAAGACGGTCTGCCACTCGGCGATGGCCTTCTCAAACTCGCCCCGGTTGGCGTAGATGACGCCCATGTTCTCATACGCATCCGGGTCCGAGGCGTCAATCTCCTTGACCTTGCGGTACTCCTCCGCAGCCTCCAAGTACATCTTGTTGCGGAAATAGGCGTTGCCCAGGATGCTGTGCGCTTCCTTGAAATCCGGGTACGCCTCCACCACCCGCCGGAACTCCTGGATAGCCTCGTCATAGCGTTCCGCGTGGTAGAGACGCAGGCCCTTGAGCAACACTTTCTCCGGCAGCAGTCGCTCTGCTTGGCTCTTGGGCACTTGCGCAGGCTGCGGGCGTGGCTGTTCTTCTACCCGGTCCACGTGGAAGGAGGCTACACTTTCTTGACGCCCATTCCCACCCTCTTCCGGTACCGATTCCTCCAGTGATTGCAGAAACTCGGCGAAGGCGCGTTCTTCCGCATCCGGGGCGTGCTCAGGGAGAAGCTCTTCCTCAGGAGCAGCAGGTGGGGGCGAGGACTCCTCCCAGAAGCGCTCCAGCTCTTCGAAGGCGAAGCCCGCCTCAACCTCCTCGTGGGCCTCCCGCGCCTGGGGCGGCGTCTCCGGCTCGAACTCCGAGCCCACCTCCTCGGACACCTCTGCCGCAGGCTCGGCCTCTTGGAACAACTCCAACCACTCGTCCCCGCCAATGAGCTCGTCAACGGCCTCGCTTTGCGCCGGCGCTGGAGGTGGCTCAGCCTCAGCCAATTCTGGCTCCGGCTCTGCGGCAGGAGGTTCAACCTCTGGCGCCCGCTCGGTCACCGGAGGCACCGGCTTGCTGAGCAGTTCTTCCAGCGGCTCGGTGAGAAGCTGTTCCAGCTCGATATCCGGGAACGCAACCGCGGGGACTTCGGGCTCCGGCGGCAGCGTGGCCCGTGCTGGCTCTGTGGTTTTCTCCCGCTCGGCGCGCCGCTCACGCCTGGGCTGCTCGCCCTCCTCGCGTCGCTCCTCCCGACGTGCAGGTGGAGTGACCGGTAACAAAGGCGCCTCAAGGGGCTGCGGCTTCTCGATGATGACGCGACCGTCCAAAGTGAGGAGCGGCGTGCCCGGCGGCTTCATACGCCGTCTGGTGCCACGTTTGGCCACGAACGCCTCGCGCAGCTGGCGGGTGTTCAGCCGACTACGCACCAACTCCTCATAGATGGCGGCCTCGGAAATCGTCTCAAAACCGTACTTCTCTGTGGCCAGCTCTTCGGCAATGCGTTTCGCCCCATACTCGGGGTGCTCGCGGATGATGTCGTAGATCTTCGTCTTTTCTTCTATGCTGAGGTGCTTTGCCTCCACCGGTGGAACGCTAGTATCCACCTCCACTGCCTCAACGCCGCGCTCTTCGAACAAGCGCCGGTACTTGCTCATAGCATACAACGAGATGCCCGCCTCCGCACACGCCTCGCGCATGTTCTTGCCCGCCTGCATCATTGCGTAGGCACGCTTGGCGCGCTCTAACTCGATGACCTCCGCGCTGGCCTGCTCTTTGATCGCCACCAGCGTGATGTCGTCGCTCTGGGGATTGCCCTCGGTGAAGGAATGGAGCTCGTTCTTCAGCTGTTCCACGAACGCATCCACAGGCAGGTGGCTGTAGTCCCGGATCACTTGCAGAAGGCGCTCGTCGCCGAACATCTCCCGCTGGGGATTCATCGCCTCGGTGATGCCATCGGTGTACAGAATGAGAATGTCGTCCGGCGCAAGCCGGATGGTGTCGGACTGGATGGTCCTCCGGAACAAGTCCTTTTCCGGCAGGGCAATGCCGATGGGAAAGCCCTGCGGGTTCAAGTAGTAGGTCTTGCGCGTGGCACCGCGATACAGGATCATGGGGTTGTGTCCGGCGCTGGCATAGTTGATGCGTCGCCGCTTGGAGTCAAGAATTGCGTAGAAAACGGTGACAAACATCCCCTTCTTCATGTCGTTGATGACAAAGTCGTTGACGCGAGCCAGGACCTCTGCTGCCGAATAGATGCCCCGCGCCTCGGTGCGCAGCGCAGTGCGAATCATGGTCATCACCAACGACCCTGGTACGCCTTTGCCCGAGACGTCGGCCACGGCGATCCCTAAAGTGTCGCGGTCCACCTCCACAAAATCGAAGTAGTCGCCACCGACCTCCTTTGCCGCCTCATAGAAGGTCGCGATAGAGTAGCCTTCAACCTTGGGCAGCTCGGTGGGGAGCAAGGTGCGCTGGATCTCCTGCGCCACCTGCATCTCTTTGCGAAGCCGTTCCTGCTCGGCCAAGTTCTTCTGCGACTCGCGGAGCTTGGTGGTGATGTCGCTAAACGCCTGGGCGATCTCACCCAATTCGGTGGAGGAGTCGATATCAAGCTCGTCCTCGACCTCCTCGTGCCCGAGGGTACGGACCCATTGCGCCAACTTGCGGAAGGGGTTGAGCACCACGTAAACGAGTAGGAAAGTGCCGGCCACACCAATGGCCAGTACCACCAGGGCAAGGCGCAAGCTCTCCTTGCGGCGGCTGGCTGCTATGGCATCGGCCACCGCTTTGCGCAGCCACAGGTGGGTGCTGCCCACAGAGGCCCCGGTCTCCTGCGCATAGAGAGGGTACGAAAGCTCGATGACCTCCTTCCCCTCCCAGGTAAAGATCGCCGTATGCTCGTCGATGCGCCGAACCTTAGGGGGGTAGACAAAACGAGCGTAAAGGAGCGGCGAGGAGACCGAGGCGGCGCGCACTGTACCCGTGGAGTCCACCATGAAGCAGTCCACCACCAACTCCGGGAACCGACTCATCGTGCTCTGGATCTTCTCGCCAGCACTGACTTCCGCGGTGAAATCAATGGTGTTGCCCTTGATGTCCGCGGCGATGCTGCTGGTCAGGGTTTGCGCAATGGGGACCCCACGCCCGAGCACCTCGCGCAGTGCGTTGTCATCTTCCTGGCTGTAGAAGTACAGGTAGCCTGCCGTCACGATGGCCGTGACCGCAGCGCAGGCAATGGCCGAATAGCGGGCCTTGAGGCTGAGCGAAAGCGAAGGCACATGGAAGCGCCGCGCCCGCGCCGGCTCGCGCCGCTTGGTCAGGCGGAGCTCATTACCCTCCTCGGTCTTCCGATAGTCAATATCGTCCAACAGGCGGCGCATGATGAAGATGCCGAGTCCGCCCTTTTTGCCGATGCTGACATAGCGCTTGAGGTCGGGCGGCTTTACCCGCCGCGGGTCGAAGTACTTGCCCTGGTCAATGAGGACGAAGGTGAGGCTGTTGCGCTTGACAATGGCGCGCACCGTGATGGACCCTTCCCAATCGCGGTACGCATGCTTGATGATGTTGGTCGTCGCCTCGTCGATGGACAGCTTGAAGGCGTTGATGACCTGCTTGGAAAAGCCGTACTTCTGCCCAATCTTGGCGACAAAGTCGCGGATGTCGGCAAGATAGTCGATGTGGGCTGGGACTACCAGCTGCTCTTTTATGGGCGTGCGGATCACGTTGTGCTACTTCTCCTGGCGCTGCCGCCCTTGGGCTTTGGCAATCTGCTCCTTAGCGGCGTCGATCCCCTGCAAGATCCGGCGCACGTACGGTTGCACGCGATTGGCCTCTTCAAATTTCTCGAGAGCTTCCTCGAACTTGTTCTGCTGGTAGAGCCGGTATCCTTCTCGGTACAGTTCGCGGGCTCGCCCTTCGGGCTCCACATCCTTGGCCAACGCGCGCTGCATCGCCTCTTCGTAGTGCTGCCGGACCACGGGGTTCTGCGGCTGGAACTGCAAAGCCCGCTTGAAGGCCTCGGCGGCTGCAGCATAGTTGCCGTTGCGCCTCTCTTCGAGACCCTGCCGGTAGAGGTTGTCGAAGTTGAGCTGCTCCGTCAGGCGCGCGATGCGCCCTTCTACCAGGCTCACCAAGTCGGGTTGACCGTCCGCCACGCGGGCTGCCTCGCGGTAGATCCGGATAGCTTCGTTGGCACCACCTGGCTTGCGCGCCTCTCGCTCGGCATCCTGGATAATCGCCTGTGCGGCAGCGCGCTGTTCCTGCACTGCCTTTTCGCGGAACTCGGTGGCCTGGGCGTGTCCGGGAAACTCTTCCAGGATGCGGTCGAACTCGCGAATGGCGGCCACAAAGTTGTTCTGCGCCAGGAAGGCCTGGGCCTTCTTGAAGTGCTCTTCCACGAACGCCTGGCGCCGCTGGATTTCGCGCTCCTGGGCGCGACGTGCGGCCTCCTGCGCGAACTGCTCCTGCAGCCGCTCGTCCGTCAGGCGCAGTTTGTCACGCGCCTCCTGCCGGGCCTCGATCAGGTCGGGATCAAGGCCCACACTGTCCGGGATAGAAAGCACCCTGGTGAATTCGCGAAACGCCACGTAGTAGTCGCCCCGCTCCAAGGCCGCCTGGCCGTCCCGTAGGCCAGTGAGAATCGTCTGCCGCCGCTCCCACTCGCGGCGGGCACGCATTTCCTCTTCGATTTCCTGCGCGCGGCGGAGCTCTGCGCGCCGCACCATCTCCTGTTTCGTCGGCCCAAAAGAGAAGGTCACCGACACGCGATGGGTCGGATCCAAGTCACGGTCAGCAAGCCAGCCGTACGAATAATCGATCTGGAACGAACTGTAGGCCAGTCCGGCGCCGAACGATGGCGCGCCATTGTTTAACCCTGCGCGCAGCATGGCCGTTCCGCGGAACAGGTATTCGCTGCCCAGGTGGAATTGCATGGGCACGTTCTGCGATTTGTCCACGTCAA
>JACIZP010000160.1 GCA_014359355.1 Calditrichota bacterium
CCGCAAGATGACAAAGTCGCGCGTGTGTTCGTTCCCGGACACGACGATCTGAAGAATGCGCAGGCTATCGGCGGGCGATTGCTGGCTGCGGCACGGCACGGCCGACAGGCTCGGCAGCACTGCAAGCACAAGCAACAGACCTCTGTTCCCCGGGCTGCCCATCTTTCACAAAGCACTGAGCAAGCGCATGGTGACTCGCCATGAGCCGTCTCCACCTCGCACTTGGCGGGCAAAATCCACGCGCACCACGCCATCGGCAATGAGGAGGGAAAGCCCGGCGTCGGCCAGGACCCTGTAGCCATCAAGGTCGCTGAAAAGACTCTCCTTCACCCGCTCTGTGCCCCAGGCCGAGCCTGCATCGAAGAAGAGGCCCAAAGAAAGCTGCTCGCGGCCGTGCGCCCGACGGCCAGTGAGCATGCGGAACAGATCGCCGCCAAAGTAGTACGCGGCGTTGAAGAGCGCAAGGTTCTGCCCCGCCTGACACCGCTCAGGAAATCCCCGCAACGTTCCGACGCCGCCGAGGCTCATGAGGTGCTGCGGAGCCAAGCTCCCGGAGCGCGCGCCTAGCATGGTACGCAGCACCAGCCGCTGACTGCCAAAGGTGGGGCGAAAATGCATGACGCTTAGAAACAGGCCGTCCGTGGCAAAGTCCTGCCAGGTCCTTTCGTAGATAACCTGCACCAACGTCCCTTCGAAGGGGAGCAAGGGGCTGTCCCGCCAATCCAACTCCACTATGAACTTCACACTTTGCTCCTGCCCCTCGCTGACATGCGGGTTGGGACGGAAGCGCTTCTTGCCGCCGAACAGGGCACCGGCAAGCCTTTCTTCCTCGCCCATGTCCTGGTAGTCGTAAGTGGAGTACACCACTCGGGCATTATGGCGCCCGCCGATGCGCTCGTTCACAAAGACTTGCCAACCCTTCCGGCCGAAGTAGTCCATGAAGTCTTCTTTCAATAGCAATGCGGCCAGCGAGTTCTCGACCCACCGCAGGCGCCAGCCATCGTTGGAAGCAGTCTCATCGAACAGAGCGCCACCGATCGTCAGTCGCTCCCCTCTGCAAAACCCTTGCTGCACGCCCACGGAATAGCGCCAGGTCTTATTGGTGAATCCGTACCCGGCCGTCACTGGAAAGCTCAGCCCGAGACGGCGCATCGGCCGCAAAGTCAGGTGTGCGCCCAGAAAGAGCCCCTCCACCCGGTTGAACCGCGGCGCAGGGGTCAGCGACACCGGTTTATCCTCCCCGAAGATCTCGGGCGGGTGCAGAGGCGGGACCTCGAACTGCGCCAGCGCAGAGCCGAACTTCACAACCAAGAAGACGCCCAGCAGGCACACCCCCATCACTTGTACCAGCATCGACCTTGGCGCCGCGCTTCTCGTTTCATGGCACATTTGCTTGGTCCTCCTCATTTCCCTGGCTGCAACCGGGCATGCTCGCAGGGGCACGCTCAGCAACCTCTCTCGGCTTCGCGAAAGGCGGCTGCAACGTTTCACCTGCGGGCTTTCCGTTTCACCAGCACAACCTCGGTCCCTGTGGGCGAGAAACAGAACTGAACGTCATCCATGAGAGCGCGAAGGATGAAGATGCCGCGGCCACTGTCCTTGAGCACATTCTCTGGCCGCAGCGGATCTTGGAGCTTGGCAGGGTCAAAACCCTGCCCCTCATCGCTCACATGCACGACCACCCTCTCCCCGAAGAGCTCGAAACGCACCTGCACCTTCTTCTTCTTATCCAACTTGTTGCCATGGTGCATGGCGTTGTTCACCGCCTCTGTGACGGCAATGGACAGGCTATCGGCATCATCCTCGGCAAACCCCAGCTCGTGGGCAACCCGCTCGGCAAGACGCTCGACCTCCGCGATGTGTCCGGGATCGCTGGGGACAGCGATGGCATAGGTCTTGTGAGGACGCTCTTTCACAAATGCCCTTCCCTCACCCCTCAGAACAGCCAGGTAAGGCCGAGGTCGACGCTATTGAGCGTGTGCGGAACTTGCCCAGTGGTGTGGACCCTGCGCCTCGTTGCGCGGGCCTGGAGGCGCAGCCCGGAGGGCGCCGCATATTCCACCGACAGCACCGGTCCCCGGCTGAAATGCCGCTCGTATTCTTCCTCCAGCCACGCCTGCCGACTGGTTACCGCGTGGCGCCACCCTTGTCGGCGATAGTAGAGAAACCCGGGGGCCAGCTCCAAGGCGCGGGTGAGGTGATATTTCCATGCCAGGCGCACCCAGAGGCTGGTGCGGGACACAAGCGGCCGCTCTGCCCACTGCTCCCAGTACAGGCGCCCGTTCTCTTCCAGCAACAAACGTGACTCCGCATAGAGCCGTGAACGGCTGCTGAGCTGCCAGTTCAACGAGTCGTCTGCCACGAACTTGCGGAAAACAAAGCTCCTCGTCTCTTCGAACGTCTGCTCAAAGTCGTAGGCCACATAGTTGGCCAGCACTTCGAACGACTGATAGAAGGACAACTCTGGCGTGGGAGCAAAGAACCCGCGTGTGGTGAGGCGAAATACCCGGTTCCAATTGTTGTCGGCGCTGCGCTCGGCAAACAGGTAGACCATGTGGTAGAGGTTTACGCTGGCCATGAGCTGAAGTTTCAGCTGTGACGAGAAGAAGTGTTGCAGCAAGAAGGAACCGCTGATGCGCAGCTCATCGCGGTCGTCAAAGTTATTCGTATCTGGAGTATCGTAGCGGAGCAGACTCAGCGAGAAACGGCCCGCGAGTGAGTCAGCGGCCAAGCCCAGGCCAGCCTCGTTGACCAGCGTCAGACGTGACGAGCGATTTTCTGGCGTGACGAAGGCAGCGCGGGGCGAAAAGGGTGATGGCGCCTTGGTCACTGGCATGTCGTAACGTTGGTCCTGCGCCCAGTAGCCCACGAGGGTGCGCCAGGAGGCTGCTCCCCGCGCAAAGTCCAATCCCACCCAGTGTTCGAACTCCTGGTCGCGGCGGCGACGGCGGTCCCTCACCTTGCTCTCCTCGCGCAACGACACCTCCACCTCGCGATAGCTGGCCGCGTTCTGCAGACTTAGGTGGAGGTTGGGGGAAAGGCGATAAGTCAGGTGGTTGTAGATGCCAGCCGGACGCTCCTCATAGGTCTCGATGTCGCCTGCTGGCGAAAAGTAGTTGTCCCGTCGCCTGTTGCTCAGGGCGATGCGCAGCGAATCGGAAGTGCCCGGGGCGAACTCCCGGCAGACTGCGTAGCCCAGTGCCAGGTCCCGATTTGTTCGCACCGGAAACTGGTCGCCGCCAAGCTCGAGCTGGAGCGTGTTCACATATCCTCCGAGCAGCGCTCGGTCTATGTCGAGCCGCGTGCCGTAAGTGAGGCCCCAGTCGGCGCGATCGAAGCGCTGGTCCCATTTACTCCCCAGCGACGCTTCGGCCCACATCCGGTCCGTGATCCCGACGCGCACGTTGCCCCCGAGATAGTCAGTGCGAACGTCGTTGCGGAAACCCGACTGCCTGTCGACGAAGGCAGAAGATGTCGCCCGGAGGGAAAGCCGCAGACCCGGAGCGAGCTGGTAGGCAGCCAAGGCCTCTAAGTTCTGGTCGTCCTTCCACTTGTCCTCTCCCAGGCCTACGCGCAGCATGGAGGCCTGGAAGCGCTCGCGCATCCCCAGCAGCAGGCGCCCTCTGCCGTAGTGGTAACCGAGGTCGTACAACCACCCGTAGGCGTTCAAATCTTGGCGGAAGGAGACCGTACTGGGGGTACGCGCAAATCCTGTGGGGAAAAACAGCTGCTGTGCCTCCGCGCTCGTACACCCAAGCGCGGGGACGCATGCGGTGACGGCGCAGGCTATTGCCATGTGGAACCGACCGGGCATCAAGAGGTGAGCTTCTTGTGACGTCCCCTCGCGGGGCGGTCGCCTTTACTTGCCGCCGCCTGCGGAAATGACGGATTGCGCACGCGAAGGCTCGCGACAGTGCGCCCTGCTTTGCCGAAAGCGGCGCGGTCCGGCACGGAGATGGTACCACCTGAAATGACCAGCTTCAGGGCCTCTTCTACCGAGAGCCCCAGCTCAATCGTCTCTTCCTTGGGCACAAAGAGCAGAAAGCCGGAGGTCGGATTGGGCGTGGTCGGCAGGAATACGCTGTACACGTCCGGCTCCAAGGCCTCCTGGACTGGCCCCCTGGTGTCCTGCGTTACAAAAGCCACAGAGTACAAGCCCCTGCGAGGATACTCAACAAGCACAACTTTGCTGAAGACTTCCCTCTTGTCCGAAACAAAGGCTTGCACAATCTGCTGAAAAGTCTTGTAGACTCTGTTCAGCAGCGGCACGCGGGCGACAAAATCCTCACCCGCGGCAATAAGCTTGCGCCCCAGGATGTTGCGGGCCACCACCCCCGTCAGCAAGATGAGCAGCACCAAGGCGACGAACCCCAGTCCGGGGATCGGACGCCCACCGATGGTCAGACCCAGGCGCTGCGCCAGGAAGGTTCCCACTACCCCCTTGAACAGGCCATCGATGGCAAGAAAAAGCTTGTACAGCACAAAGACGCTGAGCACCAACGGCACGATGACCACCAGCCCGGTGAGAAAGTGGGTCCGCAGGGCCTTGCGCCATGGCTGCCGCCTGCCGGCCACATCCTTCAACTTGGGTGTCGCGCTACCGTCGCTCACCACTTCCGCGCCTCAAAAGTCCTCGTCCTGCAACTTCATCATGAAAACGACTTCGTCAGGACGGCACAAGCCATAAACCTCGCGTGCCACCTTCTCCAGGTATGCCCGGTCGTGGCGGAGTCGGTCGATTTCTGCCTGGAGCTCCGCCTTGCGCGCCTCTAACTCCCGCTCCCTCTGCTCCAGTTGCCGCTTCTTCTGCGCCAGGCGGTACTGGTTGACAAAGCCCGCGCTCCCGCTGAGGTAGATCACCGCCAGGACGATCGGGATCAGCGGGTAGAGGAAGCGACGAACGTTTATGCGGCGTCGGGGTCGTACCCTGCGCCGGCGCCTATCCACCAGCAATTTTCTCCCCGCCACTCGCAAGGCACCAGGGGCCAGGGGGCCTGGCCCCTCAGATTACCGTCTCGACACTACCGCCAGTCCAGCAAACTGTGCCGCCTCGCCTAAACTCTCCTCGATGCGCAGCAGCTGGTTGTACTTGCACACCCGGTCCGTGCGACAGGGGCTTCCCGTCTTGATCTGGCCGGCATTGGTGGCAACCACCACATCGGCGATGGTGGTGTCCTCGGTCTCGCCGGAGCGGTGCGAGACCACCGCCCGATATCCCGCGCGCTTGGCCACTTCCACCGTCTCCAGCGTCTCGGTGAGGGTGCCGATTTGATTCAGCTTGATGAGGATGGCGTTGCAAATGCCCCGCTCGATGCCCATGCGCAGCCGCTCGATGTTCGTCACGAACAGGTCATCCCCCACCAACTGAATCTTCCCCCCGAGGCGGTCAGTCATGAGCTTCCACCCCTCCCAGTCATCCTCCGCCATGCCATCCTCGATGGAATAGATGGGGTAGTTCTTGACCAGTGCCTCGTAGTAAGCCACCATCTGCTCGGCGTTCAGGCTCCGCTTCTCTGAAGCCAAGACGTAGACCTTTTTCTCCTTGTCGTAGAAGGCGCTGGCCGCCGGGTCCAAGGCAAGAAACACCTGTTCGCCCGCCTTGTAGCCGGCCTTGTGGATGGCTTCCATGATCACCTGCAGTGCCTCTTCATTGGAGCTGAGGTTGGGGGCAAAGCCACCCTCGTCGCCGACACCGGTACTGAGCCCTTTGCTCTTGAGAACCGACTTCAGGCTGTGGTAGATCTCGGCGCCCATGCGATAGGCTTCCGCAAAACTGGGAGCTCCGGCCGGCACAATCATGAACTCCTGCAGGTCGACGTTGTTATCGGCGTGCGAGCCACCGTTAATCACGTTCATCATGGGCACCGGCAGAGTGCGCGCGTTGACGCCGCCAATGTACTGGTACAAGGGGAGCTCGTACGCCGCTGCAGCCGCCTTGCACACCGCCAGCGACACGCCAAGGATGGCATTGGCGCCCAGCTTGGACTTGTCCTTGGTGCCGTCAAGGTCAATGAGCATGCGGTCGATGATCGCCTGCTGGGTGGCGTCCTCGCCGATGATGTGTTCGGCAATGACGTCGTTCACATTGGCCACCGCCTTGGTGACGCCTTTTCCTTTGAACCGCGCAGGGTCGCCGTCGCGCAGTTCCACCGCCTCATGCTCGCCGGTGGAGGCACCTGAGGGAATGGCTGCCCTGCCCACAGCGCCACACTCTAAGGTCACGTCCACCTCGACGGTGGGGTTACCACGTGAATCGAGTATCTCTCGTGCGAAAACGTCAACGATAGTGGTCATCTCGTCCTCCATTGCTCCATGCCTCCACGCCTAAAGCTGTTCCCTACCAGAGAAAACTGCGGAACGCCCATGCCAAAAGCACTCCGCTCACCGCACACGCGACATTGACAACATCATTGTTCACCCAACGCAGACCCCGCAGGAACTCAGTCGCCTCGCCGCAATGCACCTTCTTCTCGGTGACCTTGCCACAGCTTCGACAGCGATACTGCGCCTGAACGGTAGCCCCAAGCAGGCTGTCCACGAAACTCGCACCCACGCCGATGACCGCCAAGACAGCGAGGGCCTTTGCCGTCCATGCCATGGTGTGTCCGGGAGCACCCACAAGAGCCGCCGAGCCAGCGACCACAACCGCTCCCAACGCGCCCCCCAGTGTGCCGAACAAAGTGATGCCGCCCGAGCTGCCAATGGGCAGAGGCCGCCATGTGAGGATCGAACGGGGGACCTGCTTGCCCAGAACTCCCAGCTCTGTACCCCAGGTGTCTGCAGTCACCGCCACCAGCGAGGCGACGTAGAGGACATACCACAACGGTTCAGGGAAATAGTTCCACACGAGGAGCAGAATGCCTGCCACGCCGCCATTGGCGAAAACCTGGCCAAAGTCTCTTGGTCCCACCTTCGCAAATGCGTTGGCAACCACCAGACGCTTCCGCTGCTCCCCCAGCCGCGACAGCAGACTGGACAGCACGAAGAACGTCAAAATGGGTACCGCAAATTGCCACCGTCCCACGCCGAACACCAGCGTGGCGAGCACGAAGGTGACCGCCGCTCCGCTGGGGTTCAGAAAGCGCGCCTTGACCGAGGCGACCGCGACGAAGAGCGCGAGGAGCACACCCACGCTGAACGCAACACGGTCTGCCCCCGCGTGGGTAAGCATGTAGTGCATCACAAAGGCGGCGCCCAGCGGCACACTCAAATTGTCCGAACCCAACGCCGAGACAGCCTCGCACATGGTGGCCACCGCTGCCACTACGGCCGCTATCCACAGCACTTCGGGGAGAGTCAATCGAAAGCCATCCATCGGCCCCAACCAAAGGCCTGTCGCGACTACCACCGCCCCTGTCACCAGGAACATCGTGGCCGATCCCTCAAGTGACTTCTTCTCCTGCCCAAGGCGGTACTCATGCGGCCGTGGAAGGTTTTCGCCTACAATAGCCGCAGCGGCATCGGCAAAGGCCATGATGAGCATGGAGGCGACAAAGACGCTCTTGTGATCATGCCAAAGCAAGACCAATAGGATCAAGAAGGCGAGGGGGTAAAAGACCGTGCCATAGGTGGCCCGTTGTGTGCCGTGCATCCCCTTGAGCAGGCCTTTGCGCACCGCCACGAGATTGACGACCACAAACAAGCCCCCGAGCAGTGCCATGGGAGCCATGCTGTGGAAGAGATACGGTGTGCCAGCCACCAGCGCACCGGTCAACACATGCACCGCTTTGCGCGTAACCTCAGCCGAACCATGCAACAGGCGGCGCACTACCTCAGCCAGAGCAATGAGCGCCACCAGGGCGACAAAGAAGACAGGCAGAAGGATCCAGTCTGACAATTGCTCTCCACACTTGCAGTCTCAACGCCATTTGCGCCTCAATTCTACTGAAATATTTCCTCAAAATCAACCCCTATTTGCGCCCACGCCTGCGGTCGAAAGCCCGGTGGCTGACAAGCCGGGGTGGGGCTTTTCCGCGATGAGGGAAGAGTCCACCCCAAGGCGCGCCTGCCGTTTCTGCCGACGCCTGCCCCGAGAACCTGCCCCCCCTTCTCGAGAGCAGCCGGCTGGCTCAGGCTTCGCACGCCCGCTCTTCTGGCGAGCGCAGGCGTACCCCTTTCACGCCCCTAAGAACAGCACCTAACCCTGCACCAGAGGGCGTGCGGGCCGATTTGAAGACTTGGAACCCGAAAGAAATGACGCATGCTCGTTTCACCCCCGTCGGTGTTCGGTCAGCGCCAAAGAAGCTGCGGATCGCCCACCTCGCCCCGCTCGCGGCCATGGCGGCCTGCGGAGAGGGCAAGTTATCCACACAGGCTAACTCGACGAAAACCAAGTGGAGGGCGCAGCTGGCGATATTTTGCACACCAAGACAGGGGAGCGACAAGGGCAGAGTTCACGGAGAGCGTTAGGGACTATTCATTGGTGCCCTTAACTCCTTAACAATCAAAGCGCAAAAAGAGCCGTACTCTGCAGCCTTTCTTGTGCAATTTCCGGAGAGGTTGAACTTCAGGCCCTTCGGCGGGGGGATGCGCGCCCGCCCGATGCCGAGCTCACCCGGGCGGCACTTTTGCACAAGTTATCCACATTCGCGCCCTACGGCCGAGGCCTACCCATAGGGCAATCTTACTCGGAGCGCACCAATTGATAGTCGCCGGTCCCGGTGCGGTCGGCAAATACGAATCGCCGGTTGAGATGCCGGTAGTACCAGATCTCGTAGGCAGGGCTATCCAGTTGGGTGGGCTCGCGCTCCACCTCCGTGGGTGGGTCATAGATGATGTAGATGCGACCGCGGTCGGTCTGCCAGCCGTCCCGCTCGCTCAGGAGCACAGTAAACTGCCGGTTGGCGAAATCCACACGCCGGAAGAACTCCTCGCGCAACTCGTTCCGCTCTGTGCCCGGCGTGGGGTCACGGCGCCGCCAAAAGTCTTCGAAGAGCATCTCTCGCTCGGCAGGAGTAGCAGCGAGCATCGCGTCGATATCCTTCTTGTGCGCCACGTACCGCAGCTGTTCGATGGCCAGGTCGATGTTGGTATCGCGGAAGCTCAGGGTCCCCCACTGCACGGCGAAACGCGACTTGACCGTGGCGCGCCCCCTCTTGCTTCGCGCCTGAATGGCCAGCTCATAGCGCCCTGGCTGCTGCACCATGCTGCGCAGGTCGATGGCCAAAGGCAGTGCTCCTCCCTTGCCCGCGAAAACCTGCCTCTCCTGTCCAACACTCTGCTGCCGACTATCGAACACTTCGTAGGTTACCTCGACGGAGTCGACTCCCTCCGGTGGGTAGACCTCGCAGTATGCCTTGAACTGGGACTTGGGCGAGCCAAAGGTACGGAGCAGGTTTGGCACCATCTGCCTCACCTGCCCGTTGACCAGCTGCAAAGTGTCGGCAAAGACAATATCGCTCATGTGCACCCTTGTCCGGCTGAACTCCCGCAGCTCCACGTCGCGCCGCCGCTCCATGGTCTTGCGCGTGTCCAAATCGGTGAGGCCAATGGCCACCTGGTACCTCTGGGGCTCCAGCTCGAATTGGATGCACTCGGTGGTGAGACTGGTCCAGGAATTCGTCTCGGCAAACGTACGGACCAGGAGCCTGCCGGTGCGGCTCCGCGAGGCGACGAGGTTCTTCTTGCGGTCGTAGACCAAGACGTGCACCTCATAGGCGGCGGAAAAGGAATCGGGGGCAAGCTTCACGAATTGGAGCACATCGTTGGCAAAGGAGACGTACACATCCAGCCGGCTCTTGGTCGAGTCGTCGCAAGCGAAATTGAACACGTCGTACGAAAAGAGCGCGCCGCCGAACAGCGGCTCACCGGCCGGCCGAAAATGCTCCTGAGGAGGCATCTCCATCTGGCTCCACGTCACCCGTGGTGGGAAGATGAGACTGCAGGCGCTCATCACACCTATGGCGATCCACGGC
>JACIZP010000161.1 GCA_014359355.1 Calditrichota bacterium
AAGCATTTCGGAGAACATCTTAAAGGCCTCGCTCTTGTATTCGATTAACGGGTCCTTCTGCCCGTACGCGCGCAGGCCGATGCCCTCCTTCATTACATCCATGGAATAGAGGTGGTCCCGCCACTGCTCGTCGATGGCGCGCAATATGGCAAAGCGCTCCAACTGACGCATCAAGGCACCACCCAGGGCCTTTTCCTTGGCCTCGTAGAGCGCCATTGCCTTGCTGCGGATCTTGTCGATGAGCTCCTCGCGGCTGATGCGATCACCCTCGAACTCCTCGCGTGTCACCGTAGTCAACAAGATGCGCCGCAAGTCCTGGTTGAGGCCGTTCCAGTTCCAGTCGTCTGGATATGGACTTTCCGCGGTGTATTCATCCACCCGGTCTTCGATCACCTCTTCCATCATCTCCAGCACGTCTTCCCGCAGGTTTTGGCCGCTGAGGGCGTAGTTGCGGCGGTTGTACACCACCTCGCGCTGCTGGTTCATCACGTCGTCATATTCCAGGAGGTGCTTACGGATGTCAAAGTTGTGTTCCTCCACCCGCTTTTGCGCCCGCTCGATGGACTTGGAGACCATCGGATGGGTGATGACCTCGCCTTCCTGCACCCCCAGCCGATCCATAATGGCGGCGATGCGCTCCGAGCCGAAGAGACGCATGAGGTCGTCTTCCAGCGAGAGGTAGAAGCGAGAAGAGCCAGGGTCGCCCTGCCGACCTGCCCGCCCGCGCAGCTGGCGATCGATGCGCCGCGCCTCGTGCCGTTCGGTGCCTAAGATGTGCAACCCGCACGGCACCTCGTTGTAGCAGTCATACTCCTCCAGGTACGGACACGGCTCAGACCCTGGGTCCGGGCGCACCAGGGCGCAATTGGGGTGCTTGACAACCCCGGCGCCAAGCTTGATGTCCGTGCCGCGACCGGCCATGTTGGTGGCAATGGTGACCGCCCCTGGCTGCCCGGCACGGGCGATAATCTCCGCCTCGCGCTGGTGATGCTTAGCGTTGAGCACGTTGTGCGGAATGCCCCGGCGCTTGAGCATCCGGCTAAGCGTCTCGGACACCTCGACCGAGACGGTGCCCACCAGCACCGGGCGACGCGCCGCATGCATGGCCGCAATTTCCTCGATGACGGCGTTGTACTTCTCCCGCTTGGTGCGGTAGATGCGGTCCTCATAGTCGATGCGACGCACCGGCTCGTTGGTGGGGATGACCACCACGTCGAGTTTGTAGATCTCCCAAAACTCTGCAGCCTCGGTCACCGCCGTGCCCGTCATACCCGCCAACTTGTGGTAGAGGCGGAAAAAGTTCTGCAGCGTGATGGTGGCCAGCGTCTGCGTTTCGCGCTCGATGCGCACCCCCTCTTTGGCCTCGATGGCCTGGTGCAGACCGTCGCTGTAGCGCCGCCCCGGCATCAGCCGGCCGGTGAACTCGTCGACGATGATCACCCGGCCGTCCTCGGAGACCACGTATTCCACGTCCCGCTCGAAGAGGGAGTAGGCACGCAGCAGCTGCGAGATATTCTGAATGCGCTCGCTCTTGATGCCGTATTCCTCCTCGAGACGCGCCCGCCGCTCCGCCTTCTCTTCCGGCGACAGCGTGGGGTCGTTTTCGATCTTCCCGATCCCTTCGGCCAGATCCGGGAGCACGAACATCTCCGGGTCGTTGGGCGACAGCGCCTGGCGCCCCTTCTCGGTGAGGTCGATCACATGGCTCTTTTCGTCGATGGAGAAGTACAGCTCCTCGTCGATCTCGTGCATGCGCTTGTCGCGCATGTAGTCGGCCTCGACCTTCTGGATGAGCCTCTTGACCCCCACTTCCTGCATGATTTTGGCCAGACGCTTGTTCTTCGGCGCGCCGCGCAATGCCTGCAGCAGCTTGATGCCTGCCTCGTATTCCTCCCCCTTTTCCAGGAGCTGCTCGGCTTCGGCCACCAGGCGGTTGACCAACAGGGTCTGGCTTTTCACCAATTGCTCTACGCGCGGCTTGAGCTCCGCAAAGAGGTTGGTGGAATGTTCCACGGCGCCGGAGATGATCAGTGGCGTGCGCGCCTCGTCGATGAGCACCGAGTCCACTTCGTCGACGATGGCGTAATAATGGCCGCGCTGTACCTGGTCTTCGCGCCGGATGGCCATGTTGTCGCGCAAGTAGTCGAAGCCAAACTCGTTGTTGGTGCCATAGGTGATATCACAGTTGTAGGCGCGCCGCCGCCGCTCCGGCTCCATGTCGCTGGCAATGTAATCGACCGTCAGGCCCAAGAATTTGTAGATTTCGCCCATCCACTCGCAGTCGCGCCTGGCCAGGTAATCGTTGACCGTCACCAGGTGCGCGCCTTTGCCCGCCAGGGCGTTGAGGTACAGCGGCATCGTGGCCACCAGGGTCTTGCCCTCACCCGTAGCCATCTCCGCAATCTTGCCCTGGTGGAGCACAACCGCGCCGATGAGCTGCACGTCAAAGGGCACCATGTCCCAGGTGATGTCGTGGTCGCAAACCTTCCAGCTCTTGCCCACCAGCCGGCGGCAGGCTTCCTTGACCACCGCGTAGGCCTCCGGCAGGATCTCGTCCAACACCCGCGCGATGATCTCGTTTTCTTCCTTCTCCAAGGCCGCGATTTCCTGGCGCAAGGACTCGGCGTCGACCTTGAGCACCGCTTCCTCGCCCTCCACCGCGTCGGTGGTCAGCAGTGCGCGCCGCTCATTGAGCTTGGCCCTGACTCCGGCGGTCGCCTCCTGGATGCGCCTGCGAAACTGCTTGGTCTTGTCACGCAGTTGCTCGTCGGTCAGCTCGTGCAGGGTCTCGTAGATGGCATTGATCTGCTGCACAATGGGCATGATGCGCGCCACATCGCGCGTGTGCTTGTCACCAAATAGCTTTGTCAGTAGGTTTCCCATGCGAAGTTACTTTCCTCAAGTGCCACTAATGCGTCGCAGCTCTATGCGTTGTACGCCCCTCTGCGGCAGAAGTTCAATCCGCACGGGGCGAATGGTCTAACAGGCCTCGCCCGCTCTTAACGATCATGTCGCGGGCCTGCAACTCGTTGAGCACCGCGTCCAGAATGCCATTGACGAACTTGTCGCTCTTCTCGGTGCTGTACTTGCGCGAGATCTCGATGGCCTCGTCGATGCTCACCTTGGGCGGGATGTCCTCGAAGTGGAGGAATTCGCACACGGCCATGCGCAGGACAATTTTGTCGATGACTGCCAGCCGGGCAAAGTCCCAGTTGGTACTCTTGGCAACGATGTACGCGTCGAGCTCCTCGCGGTGTTGCAGGGTCAAGGTCACGAGGCGGTGGATGAACTCCGCCAGCTGCCCGTCAACCTGGCGCATGACCAGGGGATCAGCCAGCACCTCGGAAGCACTCCGGCCGCTCAGTTCAGCAGCATAGAGGGCACGGAGCGCCAACTCCCGTGCCGCCCGCCGTGTGTGAACCATGACCACTATCCGTCAAAGAGCTCGATGCTTTAGTCCCTACCGCACCACCGTCCGCCAGCCGTAGCAGTCCTCGCACTCTCCGTTGACGTAGGCGAAGAAGCGCTCCTGTAGACGCGCCGTAATCGGTCCGCGCTTCCCACTGCCGATGGGAACGCGGTCGATGGACTTGATGGGGCTGATTTCGGCAGCGCTGCCGGTGAAAAAGACCTCGTCGGCCACGTACAGCATCTCGCGCGGGATCATCATTTCACGCACCTCGATGCCCATCTCCCGCGCAAACACCATCACCGAGTCGCGGCTGATCCCAGGCAGAATGGAGGCCGTCAGCGGTGGCGTGTAGAGCACACCATCCCTGACCAAGAAGATGTTCTCGCCGCTCCCCTCACTCACATAGCCGTTCACATCAAGAGCTATCCCTTCCACGAAGCCGTTGTGGATGGCCTCTAACTTGATCAGTTGCGAATTGAGATAGTTGGCCCCCGCCTTGGCCAGTGCCGGCAAGGTGTTGGGCGCCATGCGATTCCAGCTCGACACCTGCACGTCCACCCCGACATTGATGGCCTCTTCCCCCAGATACTTGCCCCAGTTCAAGGCGCCAATTGCCACCTCGATGGGGCATCCACGCGGATCCACCCCCAATTGCCCATAGCCGCGAAAGACGATCGGCCGCAAGTATGCGGACTCTAAGCCGTTCACCTTGATGACGTCCACGCAGGCCTGGTTGTTCTGTTCCTGCGTGATGGGGTTCTCCATGCGACTAATCTTGGCGGAATCAAAAAGCCGGCGCGTGTGATCTTTGAGACGGAAAATCGCCGGCCCTTCCGGAGTCTTGTAGCAACGCACGCCCTCGAACACGCTCGAGCCGTAGTGCAGAGCGTGCGACATCACATGCACAGTAGCATCTTTCCAATCGACAAACTTGCCGCTGAACCAGATCTTGCCCTTCTCGTCATCTGGGTGCATGATTTACCTCCTGGTCCTGGTCAAGGGTCTTCGGTCACGTCCGGTCTGTCCAATTCTCCTGTCCATAGCAAAACGGTACGGCCGCTCACCGCAAGTCCTTGAGGCGCAGCTGTAGCATCTGGTGCCCCATGTATTCGTTCTCCTCAATGACGTAGGCGATGTCCAGATTCCCTTCCCCCGGAGCAACCCGGTAACTGAGGTCGCCCAGATTAAACCCTATCGCATCGATGACGATACCATCCTGGCGCACCTTGAGCTTGAGGTGGTTGTTGCCAAC
>JACIZP010000162.1 GCA_014359355.1 Calditrichota bacterium
TTCCGGTTGCCCCGTTCGGCGACCATTGGCTCGGGGGCACCCGTCGCCATCGCCGTGCCGGACACTTCGATTCGCGGAACTCTTGTCTACCGTCGCTACCGTTCCCACGATGAGTGGACCGCGGTGCCGATGCGCTGGGAGCGGGGGATTTTGGTGGCGGAGCTCCCCGAGCAGCCGCCAGCCGGCAAGGTGATGTACGTGGTCAGGCTAGCCCGGAATGACCAGGAGATCTCCCTCACCAAAGAGCCTGTTGTGCTGCGTTTCAAGGGCCATGTTCCAATCGGCGTTCTCTTGCCGCACATTTTGCTCATTACTCTGGCGATGTTCTTTTCCAATCGCGCCGGGCTGGAAGCCATAGGCAAGGGCGGCAAGCCGCGGCCCTTCATGCTCGTGACGATAGTCCTGTTCTTGGCGGGCGGTTTTGTTTTGGGCCCCATCGTGCAAGAACTGGCGTTTGGCGCCTTCTGGACTGGGTTTCCTTTCGGGCACGACCTCACCGACAATAAGACCCTCCTGGCAATGGTGGGGTGGCTGGTCGCCTGGTGGGTCACGGGGGGTGGTCGGCGCCGGCGGGGGTGGGTCGTAGCTGCGGCAGTCCTCATGATGGCCGTCTACCTCATCCCGCACAGCTTGCTTGGTTCGGAACTGGACTACACCGCAATGGCAGGTGTGGGCGACAGGTAGGCGGAGCCCAAAAAGCGTTTGTTTTTCAGCGTGGACTTTCGTAGAATTGCCTTCCCGCGAGGTCGCTTCTGGTGGTAACCGGCCACCTCCATTTGCCTCGCGTTTGCTATTTGTGCGGTGGAACAATACAGGAGTGTCAATGAGTCTCAGTCAAGTTGCCAAGACGATCAAAGCGTCGCCCACGCTCGCTTTGAACGAAAAGGCGGCCATCTTGCGAGACAAGGGGGAGCCCGTCATCCATTTGGGTGGCGGAGAGCCGAAGAGCAGAGCCCCGATTGATGCCATCGTCGCGGCGGCTGCCCACCTGAACACCGGTGAGGTCCGGTACGCGCCCGCCGATGGCATCCCAGCCCTCAAGAAGGCCATCATTCGCTACACCGAGGAGCACTACGGCCGGCTGGTTGCCCCGGAGAACGTGATCGCCTCCGGCGGCGCCAAACAGGCCATCATGGTCGCCTTACAGGCCATCCTTAACCCCCAAGAAGAGGTCATCTTTCCAGCCCCTTATTGGGTGAGCTACCCGGACATGGTCCGCCTGTGTCAGGGGATACCGGTGCCCGTTTTGCCGGAAGACGGCACCTTCTATCCTCGTCTGCAGGACATTGAACAGCGCGTTGGGCCCTACACCAAGGCGGTGATCATCAACAGCCCCAACAATCCCACTGGCGCCATGTACTCAGAGGAGTTCATCGCCGATATTGTGGACTTTTGTGAACGGCGCAACCTCTACCTGATTATGGACGACATCTACCACCGCCTCATTTTCGATGGTCGCAAGCCGATCAGCTGCTACAAGTACGCCAAGGATCTCTCAGAGAATTCCAAACTCATCGTGATTAACGGCGTGTCCAAGCAGTACGCCATGACCGGATTCCGCATTGGTTGGGCAGTTGCCAACAAGAAGCTCATCGAGGCGATGACCAATATTCAAGGCCACCAGACCTCTGGCCCCTCGGTGCTCCTGCAAGTCGCGGCAGTGGGGGCGCTGAACGGCCTGCAGTCCTGCGTCGAGAATCTGCGCGTCACTTTGGAAAACAATCGCAACGTCATGATCGACCGCCTGCGCTCGTTCCAGGGTGTGAAGGTCACCAAACCGGACGGCACTTTCTACTGCTTTGCCGACTTTAGCGCCTACAGCAAGGATTCGACCAAGCTCTCCAATTTCCTCATCGACAAGGTGCTTGTGCTCACCGTCCCAGGGGTGGAGTTTGGGCTTGAGGGGTATTTGCGCCTCAGCTTCTGTGGTTCCATCAAGGATATCACCGAAGGAATCGAGCGCATGAAATGGGCGCTGGACCTCAATTCGCCCAATGAGCTGTACATCGGCGACCGCAAATTGGTGAGGGATTGGGCATGAAGTACCTGGAGTTCGACACACCGGCAAGCAAGCAGGCGAAAGAGCTCGCCTCCGACTATGGGCTCAGCAACCACGGGCTGACGTATCTTGACAGAGTGTATTGGAACCTCCCCGAGGCGGCTCTGTACGAGGAAGCCATATTCCGCAACGAGGCGCATGTGCTCGACCAGGGCCCGTTGGTGGTGCACACCGGCAAGCATACGGCGCGCGCGGCGGCTGACAAGTTCATCGTGCGGGAAGCCTCCACGGAGGATCGCATCTGGTGGGGCGAGTACAACCGGCCGCTCAGTGCCGCCAAATTCCACGAAATTCTTGCCAGGGTGCAGGCCTACTGCCAGGGGGAGGAGCTGTTCGTGCAGGACTGCTACGTGTGCGCTGACCCGAACTATCGGATGCCCATCCGCATCATCACCGAGAAAGCCTGGCAGAGCCTGTTCGTGCGCAACATGTTCCTGACCACCACGAACATCGAAGAGCTGAAGCACTTCGTCCCCGAATTTACGGTGATTGCGGTCACCGGCTTCAAGGTGGACCCTAGGGTGGACGGCACACGCACGGAGACCGCAATCATTCTCAACTTTGGCGAGCGGCTGGGTATCATTGCCAACACCCTTTACGGCGGCGAGATCAAGAAGTCCGTCTTCACCCTGCTCAACTTTCTGCTGACTTTTGAGGACGTGCTGCCCATGCACTGCTCGGCCAACGTGGGCTCGAAGGGCGACGTGGCGCTCTTTTTCGGGCTGAGCGGCACCGGCAAGACGACCCTCTCGGCTGACCCCCGACGCCGCCTGATCGGCGACGATGAGCACGGGTGGAGCGCCGAAGGAGTGTTCAATTTCGAGGGTGGCTGCTATGCCAAGGTCATCCGCCTGTCGCCTGAGCATGAGCCGCAAATCTGGGCGGCCACCAGACGCTTCGGTACCATCTTGGAGAACGTGGTTTACGACCCGGTGTCGCGGCGCATGGACCTCGACGACGACATGATTACGGAAAACACCAGGGCGTGCTACCCGGTGGAGTTCATCCCCAACATTGTACCGGAGGGGTACGTGCGCTCCCACCCGAAGAACGTCATCTTCCTCACCTGCGACGCCTCGGGTGTTATGCCGCCCATCGCGCGTTTGACGCCGGAACAAGCGCAGTACCATTTTATCAGTGGCTACACCTCCAAGATCGCGGGTACGGAGATCGGGCTCGGCATCGAACCGCAGATTACCTTTAGCACCTGTTTTGGCGCGCCGTTCATGGTGCGCCATCCGTTCGAGTACGGGGAGATGCTGAAGAAACGCCTCTTGCAGCACAAGGCGCAGTGCTGGCTGGTGAACACCGGTTGGGTAGGCGGCCGCTTCGGGGTCGGCAAACGCATCAGCATCCGTCATACGCGCAACCTGCTCAACGCCGCCCTGGAGGGCAAGCTGGACCAGGTTGAGTACCGCAAGGACCGCATCTTCGGCTTCGAGGTGCCGGTCACGTGTCCGGATGTGCCAGACGACGTGCTTGACCCCGCCAGCTCGTGGGGCGACAAGGACGAGTATTGGAAGAAGTACGACGCGCTGGCGGCGCGTTTCATAGAGAACTTTAAGCTTTTCGCCAGCGGCTGCTCTCAAGAGGTGCGCGACGCCGGGCCCAAGCGCCTGGCTCAGGTGTAGAAGGATTGGCCGTCTGATCCCCGGTGCGAGTCGCCGGGGTACACGTCGAGCTGTCATCGAGGCAAGCCAGATCTGCCTGGCTTGCCTTTCCATTTTGCAGACGCAGTGAGCAAAAGCCGGCAGCTGCACTGAGGTCGCCTCACTGGAAGCATCTCGGCCTGTGCCACTTTTCCGTCAACAGCACGGCAAGTCGCGTCAGCAGGCAATCTTTTTCCGCGAGGAAGGACAGTTGCCGTAGCTTACATAGGGTAATTTCTACCCTGTACCAGGTCGGTCTTACCTACGCAGGGCAGTGTGGGCCCTCGGGCTGCATGGTGTTCTGCCCACCCTGGCGTGCAAGGGATGCTAGAACACCGTCATCAACTCTATGTCATTCCAAGGAGTTAGCGCTGTGGCAAGGGAAGCCCCTGCAATCATTGCCACCAGCGCGCGGGGAGGCGTGCCTTGGTGCCATTTTTGCCGAGCTGCGTACAATGGGGGTGAGGGCACCGGAAATGCACGGAGAGGGTAGGAAAGACATGGCAGATTCGCAAGAATTCGTCGACCTTGTGAGCTTTGTTGCTGGCCAGCGGCACGAGGGGCGGCCGTTGACGCGGCCCAAGCGGGTCATTCGCGCCGCCTTGGTGCGCATGGAGCGCGAGCCGGTGCAAATTGGGGAGCCTGCCCAGCCAGCCGGCGGCGAGCCAAAGGTGAGGGCCTACACGCGGAACAACGTGGTGGAGCGCATCGAGATAACCTGCGCGTGCGGGCGAAGCATTGAGCTATCCTTGGACTACACCAACGGTGCAAACAACGGTGGCACTCGACCTTGAGTCCATGGCACGGCAGGGCGCACACATGCAACAGGCAGAACAGGTGAGCCCGGGCGTGGCGGCAGCGGGGGAAATCGCGCTGGGGGCGGCGATTGCCGACTTTAACCAGGCTATGGCCTCTATCACGAGTGCCCATCGCGAGCTGAGCCAACGCATTGCCGAGCTCGACCTGCAGTTGGCGCAGCGCAATGCGGAACTGGCACAAAACCTCATCGAAACGCAGCGCCTCAAGACCTACCTCAACCATATTTTGGACAGCATGTCGAACTGCGTGGTGGTCGTTGACCGGCTGGGCACCATCACCTTGGTTAACCGAGCAGCGGAGCGGCTTACCGGTTACAGGGCAGAAGAGATAGTGGGCAGGCAGTACGAGGAAGTATTCTGCTCCTGTACCTCGGATGCCTTTACGCCGCTCCAGGTGTTGAAGTCTGCGGCGGGGAGCAGCGAGGGCGACAAGGAGATCCTCAGCAAATGCGGGCGCCGCCTGCCGGTCAAGTTCGCCATCTCGCGCCTGACCACGCCACAAGGGGATGTGCTGGGTGCCATAGAGGTGTTCAGCGATCTGACGGCCGTGCGTGCGCTGGAAGAGGAGCGGCGCCGGGTGAGCGTGCTTTCCGCCTTGACCGAGATGGCGGCCGTTGTGGCGCACGAAATCCGCAACCCTCTGCAGGGGATCGCTGGCTATGCCGCGCTCCTGAGCCAGGATCTGCCGGCCGACGATGCACGCAATACGATGGCACAACAGATTCAGGAGGGCGTGCAGCGCCTGGACGAAATCGTCAATAATCTCCTGCTCCTGGTGCGGCCTGGCAAGCCAGCCCTTGCTCCTCTTGATCTGACCTCCTTCCTCCGTGAGCAGGTGGCCTCGTGCCGCAAGCGTCTGTCCTCGCACAGCAACGTCCTGATCCAAGAGGATTTGCCGGCTCGCCCGGTTATGACGAACGCCGACCCGCTGCTGTTGGAGCGCGCATTGAGCAACATCGTGAGCAATGCCCTGCAGGCGATGCCGCAGGGCGGCACTCTGCGCATTGCGCTGACGGAAAGCCTACCTGGTCAGCGGCGCCCCTCGCTCTGCCAGATTCTCATCGCCGATACCGGCGTGGGCATGTCCCGGGCCACGATGGACCGCCTCTTCACTCCTTTTTTCACCACTAAGGAACGCGGCGCAGGTCTGGGCCTCGCCATCGCCAAGAATCTCATCTCCTTCCACCAAGGCGAGATCATCGTGCGAAGCAGCGAGGGGCGAGGCACCACGGTGACCATTCTCCTTCCTGTGCGGCGAGGTCTGCATGGCTAAGCTCTCCATCCTCATAGTCGAAGACGACCCCTTGGGTGGCCGGTTCGTACGAGACGCCATCCAGCGCCTGGGCTATGACGTCACGCTAGTACGGGACGGGACCACGGCCTTAGAATTGGTCGAGAAGCAGAGCTTTGCGTTGGTGCTCACCGATCTGAAGATGGAAGGCGTCAACGGCATGGATGTGCTCTGCGGCGTAAAGAGGCTGCGCCCAGAGACCGAAGTGGTGATTATGACCGCCTATGGCACCATCGACAATGCGGTGGAGGCCATGAAGAAGGGGGCCTTCGACTACATCACCAAGCCCATAGCGCCCGAGGAGCTGCGCCTGGTAGTGGAGAGGGTGCAAGAGCGGCAGCAGTTGGTGGCCGAAAACCGCTTCTTGCGCGCCGAGCTGCAGAAGCAGCAAGGGGTGAGCACCATCCTCGGCCGCAGCTTGGCCATGCAACGCATCCGCGAGACGGTGCAGATGGTCGCGCCCACCTCGGCGGCGGTGCTCATCGAGGGCGAAACGGGGACCGGCAAGGAGGTGGTGGCCAACGCCATCGAACTGGCCAGCCCGCGTCACGGCAAGCCGTTCGTGAAGGTAAACTGCGGCGCTTTGCCCCACACCTTGTTGGAGAGCGAACTTTTTGGTCACGAACGCGGCGCCTTCACCGGGGCTGTGGCGCAGGTGAAAGGTCGATTCGAACTCGCCGATGGCGGCACTCTGCTCCTCGACGAGATTGCCGACCTGGACAAGTCCATGCAGGTGAAGCTGCTGCGCGTTTTGCAGTTCGGGGAGTTCGAGCGCATCGGCAGTGGCCGCACCCTGCAGACCGACGTGCGCATCATCGCCACCACGAATCGGAATCTGCTGGAAGAGGTGAAGCGCGACAGATTCCGCAAGGACCTCTACTTCCGGCTCAATACGCTGTGCATCCGCATCCCGCCGCTCCGCGAGCGCCCGGAAGACATACCCGTGCTTGCCGAACACTTCCTGGCGCGCTTTGTGGCCCGCAATGGCGAGCGTAAGAAGTTCTCCAGCGAGGCTATGCGCTTGCTCATGGAGCACAACTGGCCGGGGAACGTGCGGGAGTTAGAGAGCGCCATCGAGCGTGCTGCAGTGCTGAGTCGCGGCACGGAGACTCTCACCGCCGAGCACTTCCCTTACATCCGCGAGCACGCGGAGCTGCTGGAACAGGTCGAAGCCCCTGCGCAGCTGGTGAAATTGGAGGATGTGGAGCGGGAGCATATCCTCAAGACCCTCAAACGCCTGAACGGGAACAAGAGCCAAACTGCCCGCGTGCTCGGCATCACCGTCAAGACGCTCCGCGCCAAACTTCGCCAGTACGGAATGACGGATTAAGATCGCCCTCAGCCGGCGCTTGTCGCCCCATCTACCCAGTCGGCGGTCTTTCCTCCGTCGCTCTGCTGGGCGTGTGGCGCGCGCTGGACACACTGAGTGCGGATGTGGCAGTGCCTCCCACTGATGCAACTATCTGTTTTTCCGCAGCCTGTACCATCCGCTTGTCCCCCTGTGTGGCATGGAGTACACAATTGCCCCGTTCTAGCCGACTGTGGGCTGCGGTTGGGCGCTGTTCATCAGCCCGCTAAGGCTCGATAAAACAATTGCTTTTCCGCCCATCGCAGCAGCCTCCTCCCATGGCACGCTCCTTGTAAGTCACGCGGTGCGCAGTGGACAGTCGCCTGTAGCCGAGGTGCTGGGGCCAGTTTGCGCCCCGACGAACGAGGAGCCGGTTGCGCGCAGTGTGCTACCTCTATCACCGCCTCGACTACTGCGGAGGAAGTGAGGTGAGGATGTGGGGCCGATGTCCATCCCGACAGCGAGGCCTGCGCGTGCGCTGTCGGGCTTTCGCCATTCAACATGTCCGCGGGCGCAGCGGGTTGGCCGGGCGCCCCACCAAGGCATGTTTCCCCAGCTGCAAGGTCCTCTGCCTCTCGTCGAGCGGCTAAGCATCGGCGCCTCCTCTGGTCCCATCATAGAACATGGCGGTTCACGTCAGCGAGCGCGACTGGCTGCGCGCAGAGCGGCAACCCTGGGCTGTGTGCGGTCGGGGAGTGGGATTCCGGCGCACCTTGTTCAGGCCCCAGCGCCAAACGACCAGAGGTTTGCCCGCAGGTGGTTGAAGGTGAGGGAGAAGTGACAATGGCGCACACCGCAGTGTCCGTCGCCCAGGCGGCAGATGAAAACGGACATCCCGTGGTCTTGGCAGGGACCCGTGCCGAGGGGACTTTTTTCAGGGAACTCGTCGAGGGGATTCCGGACGTAGTGCTCCAGCTCTCTGCGCAAGGGGTCGTGGGCTATTGCAGTCCGGCGATCCAGAGATTGGCCGGCTATCTGCCCGAGGAAGTGGTGGGGAGGAGCGTGCGCGAGTTCTTCGCCAATGGCCGAGAGTTCAAGCGCGCTGCCTCAGCCTTGACTCGCACCGTGCGCACTGGGGGCGAGGGCGTCTTTGAGTTTGTTCTCAGAGCCAAAGACCGTCCTCCTTTCCCGGTGGAGGTAACGGTGCGTACCCGCGGGGAAGCAGGGCAGGCGAAGAGTCTGTTTTGCGTTCTGCGGGACATCAGCGCCCGGAAAGAGAAGAGGGCCGTCTTGCAGCAAAGCGAGGCCAAGTTCCGTGCCATCACTGAGAACCTGGAGGTGGGGGTCTTTCGCACCTCGGCAGGGCCCAACGGCCGCGTTCTTGAGGCAAATCCAGCCCTGGTGGCCATGTTCGGTTTCCCGAGCAGGGAGGAGCTCATCGGCAAACGCGTCAGGGATCTTTACGCGGACCCTGCCGATCGTGAGGCACTTCTGGCCCGGTTCAAGAGCGAAGGGGTAGTGAGAAGGGCGGAGGTCCCGTTCAAGAGATACGATGGCACGCGCATATGGTGTTCACTCACGGCGGTCCCCGTACGTGACCAGCATGGCCGCGTGCGCTACTACGATGGCATGTTGGAGGACATTACTGCCCGCAAGCTTGCTGAGCTGTCCCTGCGTGAATCAGAGGGGCGCCTCAGGCAGGTGACCGAGCAGGTGCATGCCTGGGTATGGGAAGTGGACGCCGCCGGTTGCTTCACCTATTGCAATGCCCTGGTCACCCAACTGCTCGGTTATGCGCCCGAAGAGCTGGTGGGCAAGAGGCACCTTGGCGATCTTCTCCATGCCCACAAGCGCCTCGAGTACGAGAGGAGCCTCTTGCGCCTTTTCGATGTCCATGCCCCCCTACACGATTTCGTGGTTCCGCTCCAGCACAAGGATGGCCACCTACGCTGGATGTTGCGCAATGCCGCGCCGGTCTTTGACAAGAGCGGCGCCTTTGCGGGCTATCAGGGCGCCGACATCGACATCACGGAGCGCCGACAGCAGGAGGAGCAGATCCGCCAGCAGCGCTCCTACCTCCAGGCCCTCATTGAGCACAATCCTCTTGCCATCGCGGCCATGGACAAGGAAGGGAAGGTGACCCTGTGCAACAGCGCCTTTGAGCGACTTTTCCTCTACCAGCGTGCCGAAGTGATGGGCCAATCAGTCGATGCCTTGCTGACCAGTGCTGAGCTGGTGGAGGAGGCGCAGCAGTTGACGCGCAGGATGCTCGCCGGCGAGCGGGTGCATGCGGTGACGCGCCGCTGCCGAAAGGACCGCACCGAGGTGGATGTGGAGCTGTTCGGCGTGCCGGTGATGATCCAGGGCACCCACTATGGGGCCTTTGTCATTTACCAGGACATCACCCAGCGCAAGCGGGCCGAAGAGGAGCTTGTCAGCTCGCTCAAGGAAAAAGAACTCCTCCTCAAAGAGATCCACCATCGGGTGAAGAACAACATGCAGGTGATCTCCAGCCTACTCAGCTTGCAATCTTCGTACATCACCGACCCGCGCGCCTTGGCCATTTTCAACGACAGCCAGAATCGCGTCAAGTCCATGGCCCTCATCCACGAAAAGCTCTACCAGTCGAAGAATCTCTCGCGGGTTGATTTCGCCGAGTACACGAAGAGCCTCACCAGCCACCTCTTCGACTCCTACGGCGTGGACCCGGAGCGCATCGCCATGGACGTGCAAGTGAACGGCATCGACTTGGCCATAGACAGCGGCATCTCGTGCGGTTTGATCGTCAACGAGCTCGTTTCCAACGCCCTGAAACACGCCTTCCCTGGCGGGCGGAAGGGAAAAGTCACGGTGGGGCTGGAGCAGGTGAACGGCACCTACGTGCTCAAGGTGAGCGATGACGGCGTGGGCTTTCCACCTCACGTGGACTTTCGCAACACCGAATCGCTCGGCCTGCAGTTGGTCAACACCCTCACTGATCAATTGGAAGGAACGATAGAGCTGAGTTCTAATGGCGGCGGCGGCACGGTGTTCACGATTTGCTTCCCAGATGGGACAAAGCGGCGTTAGGAGGGACGGCACGGTAGTGGGGAGCTGCAGAAAGTTAACTCACAGGCAGGAACAGCGACATGGACCGAGCCACTCGTATCATGATTGTCGAGGACCTCAACATCACGGCCCTGGACCTCAAGAATCGGCTGCGCAAGATGGGGTACGAGGTGGTGGCCCTGGCAGGGTCAGGGGAGGAGGCAATCCAGAAGGCTGAACAGGTGCAGCCGGATCTGATCCTCATGGATATCCGCCTCAAGGGAGAGATGGACGGCGTGGAGGCCGCAGAGAGGATTCGGCAGAAGTTGGACATTCCGGTCATTTACCTGACCGCCCACGCCGACGACACCACCTTGCAACGGGCAATGGAGACCAGGCCCTACGGTTATGTGTTGAAGCCCTTCGAGGAGAAGGAACTGCGCATTACCATCGAGATGGCCTTGCATCGCCATCGTGAGGAGAGCAAATTGCGCGACCAGGCCGGTACCCCTGCCCAGGTGCAGTGAATCGGCCGTTTCTGCCAAGAAGCGGTCGGCGCGCAGGCAGGTCGCTGCCGTGAGAGTTGCCATCT